>DATNQT010000274.1:0-19474 GCA_036703885.1 Candidatus Sericytochromatia bacterium | reverse complement strand
TTTGAGTCATTCTTCTTAGTTCACCGGCACAACCTGTTTTACATCCATGACGAATTCACAGAGGTTAACTTTGGTATATTGTCCACACCTTCTTTAAGGTTCAAGTAGTTAGTTAGAGGTAACAATAGGGTTGTTGGGATTTTTAAGGTCGAGTCTTAGAGATGTGCTACTGGGGTTACGACCGTTGCCATTGCGAACAGTAACAATGAAGGTGGGTTTGCCTTTTTCCGGTTGGACGATGTTGTCAATGAATTGGAAGTTGATTTTTTCGTTGCGAATGACTTGGGGGGAAAGATAGTTGGGTTTAGAGACGCAGAAAATGTAAGCACCGTCTTGGTATCGGGCAGCGTACAAAAGATAGGACTGTTCGGCAGTAGTGAAGGCAAACTGATAGTCAATTTCAAAACGGTCAATGCTTCTCGGTTGGGACAGAGGAATTTGCTGGCAGGTTTTGTCAACGTATATGGCATCTGCGCTGATATTGGGTAGGGCGCTCACAGTGATGAAGGTTGCAATTGTCGTGATGCTTAGAAACATAAAGAAAATAGACTTTTTCATGCCCATGAGTTGTGAATCGTTAAAACTTCCAGCACACAGAGTTCTGTTTGACTTGAACACAGTCGATGAGCTTACCATCGAGACGGAGGCGATCGCATAACCAAATTAAGCAACATTACCTCGATTAGAGTAACCTAAGCACTAAGGACAACCCTGCAAATCGCTTCTCGGCTTGGAAAGAAACCATGACTACAAGCACCAGACCAATCACCCTAGCCCAATTCCTTAAACTTCCAGAAACACAACCAGCCAGCGAGTTCATAGACAGTCAAGTTTACCAAAAACCCATGCCTCAAGGGAAGCACAGCATACTGCAAATACGGCTTGCCGATACTATTAATGAGACAGGATTTCCTGAGCAAATGGCTTACGCTTTCCCAGAGTTGCGCTGTACTTTTGGAGGACGCTCAATTGTGCCAGATATAGCTGTTTTTAAATGGGATAAAATTCCCTTTGATGCTGATGGAGAAGTGGCAAATACATTTGAACTTTCTCCAGATTGGACGATTGAAATTCTCTCACCAGATCAGTCACAAACCAAGGTAACGGACAACATTCTGTTCTGTCTCAGGCATGAGACAAAGCTGGGATGGCTAATTGACCCGGATGAGAAGGCAATTATCTGCTTCCAGCCCAATCAATTACCTGAAATTAAGCGGCAACCAGAGGACATTCTGCCAGTGCCAGATTTTCTAAACCTACAGCTAAGTGTTGAGCAAGTGTTTTCTTGGCTGAAGTTGGGACAACGTTAATTACTTTAGGCTGTAGAAATTGAACTAAGTTAGTAACAGGCTGAACTGGTAGCTTTGAGTAAGGATGCACTCAGGCAGAGGAGGAGTAATGAAAGCAGTTGTAACTGGAGCCAACGGATTTACAGGCTCTCACTTAGTTAAAGCATTGGAGCAAAACGGTAATACGGTTGTTGGCTTGGTTCGCAAGTCCAGCAATCTAGCCCGTCTAGCGAATTGCAATGTGCAATTAGTTTACGGCGACCTTACCGATCGCAATGCCCTCTCTACAGCACTGGCTGGAGTAGATACCGTTTTTCATACGGCTGCCTATGTAGAACTAGGGATTGTCGATGAAGCCGAAATGGAACGGGTGAATGTGGAAGGAACCCGTGCCGTGTTGGAAGTCGCTCAAGCCATTGGCATATCGAAAATGGTGTATTGCAGCACGATTGGTGTATTTGGTGACACACAAGGGCGAGTCATTGATGAAACCTTCCAACGCACCCAGACTGATTTTTCCTCTGCCTATGATCGCACAAAATACGAAGCGCAACAATTAGTCGATCAATTTGCCGCCCAAGGTTTACCTGTCGTTAGCATTCTACCCTCCGGAATTTTTGGGGCAGATGACCCCCATTTTGGTCCCGTGATGCAGCAATTTCTCAAAGGAGGACTGAAATTGTGGGCAGGAGGCGATCGTATTACAGGTATTGTCCATGTAGATGACTTAGTTGCCGCCATGATTCTGGCAGCAGAAAAAGGCAAACCTGGAGAACACTACATCATCTCTGCGGGTGACCTCAGTACCCGTGAAATGTTTAATTTCCTTAGCCAAGAAACAGGCATTCCCGTTCCTCGCGAAGCTCCCCAACCCTTAGTTAGATTAGTGGGTAACTTACTCGATCCCATCGGACGCCTGTTCAAATGGCAACCCCCCATCAGCCGGGAGCGGGTTCACTATATTTATGACCGTTGCGTGCGGGTAGACGCCACCAAAGCCCGTCAAGAACTCGGTTGGCAACCCCGCTCCGTCTCAGAAACCCTACGCGAGATAGTCCAGCTCATGACAGCCGAATCGTAAGCGGGAGGAGTCTAATTACATCATCAACACTCAGCTTTTTGTCCGTTATTTTATTCCAATAACCGATGACCGATGACCAATAACCAATAACTAATGACTACCGAGTTGCTGAATGTTTGGGCAGATAGTCTGGGCAATGCGATCGCCTGACGGTTGTTCTTGCCATCCAGAAAGTAAACCCAATAGTTCAGACTTAAGAATTTCCAGTGCTTCAATTTGCTGGGTAATTGCCTCAACTTTGAGAAGCAAATGCTGCTTAACAGCACCACAAGGTAATTGACCTGAGTCGTGGACTGCTAAAAGTTCTTGAATCTCGCTGAGGCTCAATCCTAGAGATTGCGATCGCTTGATAAATGCAAGGCGATTTAAAATTGTGGGAGTGAAAAGGCGGTAGCCAGATTGAGAGCGAGTCGTCGCTGGGGCGAGAAGACCGATCTCTTCGTAATAGCGAATCGTTTTCACCGACATTCCACTAAGACTGGAAACTTCGCCAATCTTGAGCCGTCGCTCAACGGTAGAATTGCCCATTGTTATCTAGTTGTAATCAGAGGAAGCCTCGACTATTGGGCGATCTCGACCCATACTCGTTCCCGCTTCGCGCACCTAGCATGAAGATGCCTAAAAAGTTTATCGAGGCGGCTGACGCTTGGTTGCACTGAGCATCGGTAAGGGAGGTCGCGATGAACTAGGAGGAAGGAAATGAGTGACAGGCTGCTCAGATAGTTCAGCATCCCGACGCTGAGTTTGCCACCAACGAAGTGCAACGGCTAACACCACCATCATCATCCCGAAACTCAATAATGACCAGCGTTCACCAAAACCGCCGATCACAACATCAACAGCTCCTACAATGATGATAAAACTGGAAATTGGCTCCTTACGGTAAGCTGACTTCAAAAATCGAGGCCATAAAGCATTCATCACGGCTTGCTACTTACTCTATTGCACTTAAGTATTTAATCTAATCTCAGGTTATCTCATCAGCGCCCCAATTAACGATAAACGAGGACAGCCTGAGTTCTGTCTATTTTCTATCGTTTGATCACAACTGGCAGCGTCGTTACCCAATAATATCGCTGGATTAACTTTCTTCATTTGCCAAGATGCATATTTCCTGAGCGTCGCACTTACCTTCTAACTTTAACTAGACGGGCAAAAGTTAGTAAAGGTTGCCACTCGTCTAGCGCTAGTCTTAAGTTCTATTGTAAACCAAGCCAGTTGAGTACTCCTTGACCAGTAGAGTACTCAATGATCAGAGTCAACATAAAACCAATCATTGCAGCACGACCATTCAAGCGCTCTGCATATTCATTAAAGCCGAACTTTGGTTCTTCTAGCTGGGGGGTTGTGGTTGGTTGAGGTTGGGTCATGGTTTTAAAGCTTTCCAGTTAAGTTACAATCCTTTAACTTTTTTAATCATTCTTCAATTACGAAGCCTTGTCAAGTTTTCATCAAAGCAGATGCAGCCTTCTTCACGTTCGGCGAGAAGCTTCTGTGAAGTTTATTTCGCTTGCGAAATTTAATCGCCATACTGGTAATTAAAAGGCTTCGGCTAGGATAGCCGCCTCACTCGCTTATCAAGCTCCTGGAAAAAGCATTTTTTGCTTTTGAGTTCAACGTACTACTGCTGATACAACGCTCAACTAGCCGTTACTTTATAACGTCTGTAGAAAAATACTACTTATCTAAGAGGTAAAACATGGAGATAGGCGTCCCGAAAGAAACGAAAGATCAAGAATTTCGTGTAGGGTTAAGTCCTAGTAGTGTCCGGGTCTTGTCAGAAGCGGGTCACGCCGTCTTTGTAGAAACTCAGGCTGGTGTGGGTGCTGGCTTTACCGATGAAGACTACGAGCAGGCTGGAGCAAAAATCGTTGCCCAATCCGCCGAGGCATGGAATCGGGAACTGGTTGTCAAGGTAAAAGAACCCCTGAAGGCGGAGTACCAGTTTCTGCAAAAAGGGCAGTTGTTGTTTACTTATCTGCACTTGGCAGCTGACCGTGGATTGACAGAGCATTTAATCGATTGTGGGGTAAGTGCGATCGCCTATGAAACCGTCGAACTCCCAGATGGTAGACTGCCCTTACTCACCCCCATGAGCATCATCGCTGGACGCCTTTCCGTACAATTTGGAGCAAGGTTTCTGGAACGCCAACAAGGAGGACGGGGTGTTCTTTTAGGCGGTGTGCCTGGAGTTAAAGCGGCTAATGTTGTCATTCTCGGTGGCGGCGTTGTTGGCACGGAAGCTGCCCGCATAGCCGTGGGGATGGGGGCAAAAGTGCAGATTCTTGATGTAAGTGTAGAGCGTTTAGCTTATTTAGAAACCCTTTTTGGCTCTAGAGTCGAGTTACTTTACAGTAACTCAGCCCAGATTGAAATGGCTGTCCGAGATGCCGACTTGCTGATTGGTGCAGTTTTGGTCTTAGGTCGTCGTGCCCCCATCCTCGTGCCTCGAAGTTTAGTGCAAAAGATGCATCCGGGTTCTGTGATTGTTGACGTTGCGGTAGACCAAGGCGGCTGCATCGAGACACTGCGACCTACTTCTCACTCCCATCCTACTTATGTAGAGGAGGGCGTTGTCCATTTCGGCGTACCCAATATGCCGGGAGCAGTTCCCTGGACAGCTACACAAGCACTGAACAACAGCACTCTTCCTTACGTCCTCAAGCTGGCAAATCACGGCTTAGATGCTTTAACGATTGACCCAATCTTAGGCAAAGGTCTCAACGTACAGAACCACCAACTGGTTCACCCAGCCGTGCAGCAGGTGTTTCCAGATTTAGTTCAATAGAGCGTTCCTTGTCAATTAAGACACAGTTAAAGTAGCGATCGCGCTTAGACTTCCAAAGGTGCGATCGCATTCCTTCTCACCCGGCTGGAGGAGGTTAATCATTCTCAAAATTGAGAATATATTTATTATTGATAGTGATAAGGATTGAGCGATCGTGAAGTCCTCAAAAGCACAGCTCATCTTGCACCCGATTCGGATGCGGATTATCCAGACCCTCATCGGTGGTCAGCAATTGACTGTGCAGCAGATGACGGAAGCTTTGCCAGATGTTCCTCAGGCATCACTCTATCGACATCTCAACAAACTGGCGAAGGTTGGCATTCTGACAGTAGTGGCAGAACATCCAGTGCGGGGGGCTGTGGAAAAGGTGTACGCTCTACCGGAGCAAGCCGCCAGCCTGGAAGCGTCCGATCTAGCAAATGCCAGTCGGGACGAACATATGCAGTACTTCACTACGTTTGTTGCGTCCCTGATGGGAGACTTTGCCCGTTATCTGCAAGGAGACACGGTTGACCTCCTGGCAGATGGGGTGGGGTATCGCCAGGTAGCGCTGTATCTGAATGATGAAGAGTTTCAACAGCTAGTTGTAGATTTGAATGCTGTTGTCAAGCCTTTAGGGGCAAACAGACCGAGGAGCGATCGCCGCCGTCGCCTACTCTCCACTATTGTCATACCTGCTGTTGAGGTTTCGCCCGATCCGAATCAACCCAGTCACGAATCTCACTAAATTCACGTATTGAAGGAGGATACCTGCGATGAAAGCAACTGCATCGCGCAACAGAACGTTTCAAAAACAATTTTTGGTACTGTTTGGCATGGGATGGTTAGGGGTTGTTGCTATGACACCCACAATCGCGGCTGCGATCGCTCACCAAATTGCCCAATTTCCTGATCGTCCCCATCCGCCTCTAGCTGTGTTAACAGCGCTGGGATTGATTCAGCCAACCATGTTACTAGCAATTTCCGTTATCAGTGGTATTTTCTTCTCAGCCCAGTTGGGACTGTGTTCTCACTGGGTTGAACGCTTCACAAAAGGGATGCCGTTTCGTGAAGCGATCAAGGCAGAATGGAAGCTAGCAGTTGGGTTAGGAGTGCTGACAGGTATTGCTCTGTTGTTGCTCGATTTTGCTCTGCGACCCTTGATTCCCCAAAGTTTGATTTTGCAGAAGGCGATGCCACGCACCGTCCTCTTCACACTATCCGCAATATTGTATGGCGGTATTACAGAAGAGTTGTTGATGCGTTGGGGATTGATGTCTATGTTGGCGTGGATTGGGTGGCGACTGGTGCAGCGAGGCAACAGACAACCTCGTCCAGCAGTGATCTGGGCAGCAATTGTTGGTTCATCTGTGCTGTTTGGGCTGGGACACTTACCAATAGTGGCGGCAACTATACCACTCACTCCCTTCGTAATTGCTGGTATTCTACTGCTCAACAGTGTTGCTGGAATTGTCTTTGGCTGGCTCTATTGGCAGCGCAGTCTGGAGGCAGCGATGATTGCTCATGCTACATTCCATATCTTTGTCTCATTTGTTACCTGGTTGGGACTCGCTGGCTAGGGCGTATCTGCCAACTCAGGTTACTCCATTAGTCGTTCTCCCCCATAACCGCTAGTATCTCAACTCGACAATATCGGCAGGTATTGACCAGTACTCAGCAATTCTTCAAACGATTGAGCAGACAGAGGAGGGCTGAACAAATAGCCTTGTATTTCATCACACTGATGTTTGCGAAGGAAAGCGAGTTGGCTTGCCGTCTCCACCCCTTCAGCAACAACCTTCAAATTCAGACTGCGAGCCATTTGCAGAATGGCAGTTGTGATTGCAGCATTTTTGTCATCCTTAGTGAGTTGGCAGACAAAAGAGCGGTCTATCTTTAAAGCATCAAAGGGAAATTGCCTCAGATAGCTTAGGGAAGAATAACCCGTACCAAAATCATCTATTGATAGTTGAATGCCTAATGTTTTAAATTCACACAAGGTTGCGATCGCCGCCTCAGGATTTAGCATGAGTGCGCTTTCGGTTATCTCTAGCTCTAAATAGCTGGGGTCAAGTCCAGTTTCTTTGAGAGTATCTACAACTAACTTATTCAGATGCGGTTGATTAAACTGATGTCCCGATAAATTTACAGCGATGCGTAACGGGGAAAAGCCAGCATCTTGCCAGATTTTGGTTTGGGCACAGGCTGTCTTCAAAACCCACTCTCCCAACGGCATAATGAAACCCGTTTTCTCTGCCATCGGTACAAATTCCCCTGGAGAAATTGAACCCCGCGTTGGATGATACCAACGTACCAAGGCTTCTGCCCCCTGAATTTGTCCCGTTCGGGGATTCACCTTGGGCTGATAGTAGACTTGAAATTCGTTCCGTTGCAAAGCTTGGTGTAGTTCGAGTTCTAGCAACAGCTCTTCTTGAGATTTAGTGCCAATCGAGGCAATGTAAAATTGATAGGGCTTCTGTCCGGGCTTCTGGGCATTCTCCCTAGCCGCAGTTGCGTGCTTGATTAAGGTATCCAGATCCCGCCCATCGCGCCCAAAGAAGGCGATGCCGATTTTAGCCGTGAGGAAGATCTCGTGAACGCCTACCAAAAATGGTGAGGAGAAGGCATTCAAGAGGGTATCGGCAATCTGTGCCACCTCTTCCCTAGAATGAGTTGTGGTTAGCAGGATGGCAAATTGAGCAGCACCTAAATGAGCTACTGTGTCGAGTCTACCTACGCACTCCTGTAGCCGTTCTGCCACGGATTGAAGTAATAAGCCACCGCTAGCAGGCCCTAAGGTTGTGTGAATCCGGTTAAGTTGTTCCAATCCGATGGAGAGGATCGGTATCTGGCAAAGCTGTGTATTCGCTCGCTCAACCAACTCATTAAATTGCTCTTGCAATAAAAGTTGATTGGGCAGGTGGGTTAAGTGATTGTAATGGAGCAGGTAGTCTAGTTGGGCTTGGGCTTGTCTGAGTTGAACCGTATGCTGTTGGGTTAAGGACTTTTGTTTGTGGAGTCGAGTTGCGATCGCTTCTAGGAGTTCCGCTCTCGTAAACGGTTTGGTCAGGTAATCATCTGCTCCTAGCTTCATCCCCCGACGCCAGTCCGAGCGCTCGGCTTTGGCAGTGAGGAAAATAAAGGGAATGATGGCGGTGACTGGATTTTCTTGCAACCCTTTCAAAACCTCATAGCCATCCAAGTCCGGCATCAGAATGTCGCAGATAATCAAGTCGGGCTGCTGAACTCGCGCAAGTTGTAATCCATTGCTACCATTCTCAGCACCGATGGTTTGAAACCCCTCCGCGCTCAAAAGTTTGAGAAGATTAATCCGAATTGAGCGTTCGTCTTCAATTACAAGAATTTTATACATTAGTTTTTCAGTTTTTGCCCTTGAGCAGGTGTACGATATGAAAACGCTGATTGACCCTTTATGACTGAAAAAAGGCTAGAACTAGCCGCTGTCCGATTGTGGTTTATTTGGCATAGGGAGCAATAGAGAAGTGGTTTTTCAAAGGCAGTGTTACTGTAAATCGCGTTCCTATCCCGACTTCACTATCGACGGTGATGTCACCTCCATGTAAGTCAACGCACTGCTTAACAATCGCTAGTCCCAATCCTGTTCCAGCGATCGCACCGACATTTTTAGCTCGATGGAAAAACTCAAATACTCTGGATTGGTCTTCCTTCGGGATGCCAATTCCCTGATCTTGAATCTGGAAAACCGCCTGGTCACCCTGACAAGTGAGTTCAAACTGAATCGGGTTGTGATCGGGAGAATATTTCATAGCATTTGAGATCAAGTTATACAGGAGTTGTCGTAGCAGTTTCTTATCCATGCAAGCTAAACAAGTTTGGTTAGAACTGACGAAGGTTATGGTCGATTGAGTGAGGATTAGTTGGGAATCTTGGGCGATTTGTTTCAAACTCGTTCCCCGTTGAATATCAATGACCAACTGCTGACAAAATTCCTTGAGATCCAGAGGTTCTGGATTAAATTGGAGTTGTCCGGCATCAGCCGTGCCAATGAATAGCAGATCTTCCAATAGCTGGAGCATTTGCTCAACAGACTCTTTAATCAGGTGCAACTGTTGGCGTTTTTCCTGTTGAGTCCATTCGTAGTATTCCAATAACTCAGCAGTGGACATAATCGTTGTCAGTGGCGTGCGGAACTCGTGGGAGGTAATGGAAATAAAGCGAGATTTAAGGTCGCCTAGTTCTTTTTCTTTAGAGAGAGCGTTGAGAATCTCGGCTTCTGCTTGCTTACGTTCTGTAACATCCTCCGCAATGCCAGCGAGGCGGGTAATTAAACCTGCCTCATTCCGAATTAGAGAGGAACGCACCCAGACCCAGCGCACTAACCCGTCCGGTCGCACGATCCGATAGTCCACATTAAAATCTTGCTCCTCGCGGAGGCTTTGTTTTGAGAGGGCTATTACGTGATCGCGGTCTTCTGGATGTATGCTCTCGATCCAAGACCTTGGCTTTTCGTAGAGACTTTGCGTAGTACGACCCCATACTTCCTCAAAAGCAGGGCTAATGTAGAGTATCTGACTTAAATCGGGAGAGGTTAAAAAGAAGACCTCGCGAATGTTTTCGGTCAACTGACGGAACGTCTCTTCTCGTTCGCGCAGTGCGGCTTCGCTGAGATGACGTTCTGTGATGTCATACAGCGTGCCGCAAGTACCAGTAACTGTCCCGTCAGCATCGAACGTTAATTGTGCAAAAACCTCAATCCAGCAGTAGCTGCCTTGTGCTGTCAGGTAGCGAACTTCATGGCGGCAATATTCTTTTTTGCGTTCTATTAAGGGTTGGAATTGCTCCTGATTGCGTTGCCGATCGTCGGGATGAACGTAGTCTAAGAAGAGAGTGCCGAGGCTATCTGCGATCGCAAAACCCGTAATTTCGCTCCAAGCGGGATTTAAGAACGTCCACAAGCCATTGACATCTGTCTGAAAAATCACTTCTTTGACATTGTCAACGACTGACTGGTACTGCTCTTCTCTCTCTCGCAGCGCTGCCTCTACCTCCTCTCGCTCTCGCATTTCACTTTGGAGGTGGGCAATTACTTCGTTAATCTCTGCTAAGGCTTGCTTTAATTCCTGAGTTCGGTCTTCGACGCGGGTTTCTAACTCGTCTTTTGCTTGTTGTAGAGCCTCTTGGGCAAGTTTTTGCTCGGTAACGTCCTGAACCAAGGAAGCTACTCCAATCACCTGACCCTTAGCGTCGATCAACGGTGTGTTGTACCACTCGCAATAAATCTCTCGACCCTCTTTCGTGAGATTCTCATTGGTGCTGCGCATCCCACCTTGTTGCCACAACAACTGTTTCCAAATCTGGTTTACCTGCTCCCTAGCAGTCTGGGGCACAATCAGTTCAACCGCCTGACGCCCCAAAGCTTCGCCTTTACTGTAGCCAAAAATCTTTTCTGCTGCTGGGTTCCAAGCCACTACCTCAAAATCAGTGTTCCATTCAATCACGGCGAGTGGGGTCTGTTGAACCAGCAAGGAAAGTCGTTGACTAGACTCTTGCCCTTCAGTCTGATTCTGTTGATCTCTTTGGAAAGGTAGCTTTGAAAACTGGCGACCCAAATCAACCAAAATCAGTGCGATCGAGAAATAGGAAAGGGCAATCATTACATCACTCGTTACATGGAGCCATGATAAAATCGGTTTCCAGAAATAGCTGTAGTTGTAGAAAATAAAACTCTTATCAGAAAAGTTCTGTAAGATTTCAAGCATAACCAACTAACTCTTAGGACCACTACTGTTGATGTTCAAGTTTTAGAGTAGAGCCGCTGAATTTAGATGAATTTCCTGGAGGAGTAGAACTTCTGCAAGGGGTTTTATTAGATACACCTAGAGAAAAAAAGTTGATTTGGAGTTTTAATAAACAATCAACTATTTTCTCCATTGTTGACTGTTTTTGCCCTTCATCGCCTCAATATTATTACTGAACTTTATGCACATGATCACTGAGGCTGAAGCAGGGAGAGAAGTGTTATGACCTTTTTGTCTGCTTTCATTACTCCGGTTCAAGTAAAACAGGCAGGAATTGTAAAAAATTCATGAACTCCCCAGGAAACTTTCGCTCAAATCCTGCTCGCCTGTGACTATGGCAAGACCCAATCGGAAAATAGGAGTCAGGATTGAGTACCACCTGCCCTGACAGAACCTGGTCAGGGGAAAGAGATTTTCATGGGTTCGTGGGGCAGTGGCAACAGCACACCCCCTGATGGCGAACGAAAGGGTGAGCTTTCTAGCTGAACAGCTTCAGGCAAGGTACACCCATGTTCTGGTGGCTATCACTTCACTACAGACTCATGCTTCTCTACAGACTCATACAAGCTGTAGGCAGTAAATCTTTAAGACTTGATAAAAAATGCCCACCTTTCTTGCTCATCTCACCCATTTGAAATAGGATGATTTAGGTAATACACGTCATACGCTAGTATTACACAAGGACAGATCTACTTAATGAGGCAGGAGGCTGGTAAATCTCAGTCTTATTGCCGAGGGTGCGCTACAGGGCAAACATAGCAGGGTTATCTATTTTTTTTGATTGAATTTCATAGGTCTCCAATTCTGAACGGATTGGAGTCATAGATATGAATTGGCATTAATTCGTCGTGAAGTATCGCTTTCCCAGCAAGGGTTTCTTTGGCTGGTCTACTTTCCTACGAGTTTATGCAATCAGGCGTGCGTATTTTCTGAACTTACACCTAAGTCGTGATTATTAGCAATGTACTTCTTGAATCTAGAATTTTTCAAACTTTTTATTTGAATTATTAGAAATCGCTATGAGTCTTTTTCTAAAACTTATTTATTTGCGGATAAAGAGTTTTAGATAATTAGTGAGTTTGTTCCTGTCAAAGTCTTAATCTTACCAAGGAATCCATGAAAGCAGAAACTATTTTGGGCATAAGTTGTCTAGAAATGTCTCAGGTTAACTCTAATAAACAAATGCCAAAAAGAGAAAGGAGTTCAACATTGATATCTTCTCTTGCTCTTGAAGTAGATGATATATTTTTTAGCCTAAGAAAAGCCGATCAGATAATACGAAGGGAACTGAAAATACTCCAACAGGAAACGATTAACTCCTTGAGAAAACAAGTAATTAATCCTATTAAAGAAGAAAAACTGAGAAAGATAATTGAAAGTATGCCCATCCAAAACTTATTAGTAGATGAGTATATTGTTTATATGCTGAAAAACGATGAAAATAGTCTATTCACTCTGATTAGAGAATACAACGTTTACCTTGATAAAAGAAAAACTGAACAAGCTGATGAAAATTATATAAGACTGAGAGGTATTGATGAAAAGCTAGTCTATTACATCCGACATTTAGGAGCAATGACATATCACTTAAATATCCATTTAAATCTCCTAAATGTTTTGCTAGCAAGTGCATCTAGAGGAGCCAATTCTCAGCAAGCAGCTATTCAAGCAACTCAGGAGATTGTAATGGAATATATGGTTAAAGAGTGGGGTGAACAGCAACGAGATGTTAAATTTTTAGAAATTACTATTGATGGAGCATACGCTATCGTGACTTGGGCACTCGAAGACCTGAGTGGAGATGCTATCCTTCTACAAGATGACGGCTTTTGGCAACTAATGAATATTAGTGCTGGAATATTTGGAATTGAGGATTTTGAGAATGCAGATGTGCCCTTGGAAGTAGCTCAGCGAATGCTAAAAGCGCATCACCATAAACTTGGATATTAATCAGTATCGAATAACTTTTATAGCTGACAAGTAAGGAGGTGCATCCTAGTCTTCAGTAGCGCCAGATTAGCTCGCCCAGCCCCCATAAAAGCATAGAAGCATCCCCTGACAGGCAAATCGCACACAGAACCAATAAAGCCTGCCTACACTGGCTACTATTAAGTCCGCCTGCGCGGACTTCTTTTGTATAACCGCGATTTCTAATTGCCAGGTATTTTTTCTTGCATTGGGATGGTCCCAGTTCGTATTTAGGGACTCCCTAAAGAATGGTATTACAAAGTCTTACAAAAACGGTGCAGGGAAACAAGTCCTGAGGAAAGTTTTTTCGACTCGCAACTATCACGCTCGAAATTCCAGACGACCTCTCAGAACAACTGACCCAATTAAGCGATCGCGTAAAGAAGCAACCGAAACATCCGAGGTGATATCAACGCCATCCTCTACCTGCACGCCGAAATTCCTCAAATGCGTGGCGGCAGTACGACAGGCTGCGCTCGCCGTATCTCCCCGTTCTTTGAGTTGACGGCAGTATTCCTAACCAATACCGCGATTTGTCCCTGTAATCAGATACGTCGCCATAGAAAGCCTAAAAAAAACATTCGAGATCTGTGGGTAATGTATCAATTGTCTTGATACTTCCTGCAAAAGATGTCCTTCGATGCTTTCCCAAGCTGACCTTGCGATCGCCTTGCTTCTATATAAAAACGGTATCTTTACCAGTTTAACGTAGTATATATATCGAATCCTTGCTTTTTTCCGTTGTTCGTGTAATGATTCTCTTCATTCATTTTAATTGCACTATTCCGAGCGATTTATAGTATTTTAAGCTTTAAGGCTAACCCAATAACTCTGTTAGATGTCGGTTTTACCCATTTCGGGACTGCGACGATTAGAGCGGTTAGACACCAACTAAGTAATTTTGAATCCCTCGACATTCCGTATCCTGACTCCTTCTCGAAACCAACAACAAGTAACGATTAACTCAAATGCAAGTTCTTTGGTTTTTCCCCACACATGGTGATGGACGCTATTTAGGCACAGCAATTGGTGGGCGTGCTGTCACCTCCGATTATTTGCAGCAACTTGCTCAAGCCGTTGACCATCTGGGTTATACGGGTGCTTTACTTCCTACGGGACGTTCTTGTGAAGATGCTTGGATTGTGGCGTCCTCTCTCATCGCTGTCACCAAGCGGATGAAGTTCCTCGTCGCGATTCGTCCGGGAATTGCCTCTCCTGGAATGGCAGCACGGATGGCAGCAACATTTGATCGGATGTCGAATGGGCGTTTGTTAATTAATGTCGTCACAGGTGGCGATCCTGTAGAACTGGCTGGGGATGGCTTGCATCTGAGTCATGACGATCGCTATGACTTAACCGATGAGTTTTTAACCGTTTGGCGAGGCATCATCCAAGGTGAAACCGTTGATTTTGAGGGACGCTATCTGAACATCAAAGGTGGCAAATTGTTATTTCCACCTGTACAAACACCTCATCCGCCGCTATGGTTTGGGGGTTCATCTGCTGCTGCCAAGCGAGTTGCCGCCAAGCATATCGATGTTTACTTAACTTGGGGAGAACCACCCGAACAAGTTGCACAAAAGATTCAAGAAGTTCGGCAACTGGCAGAGGAACAAGGGAGAACAGTACGGTTTGGCATTCGCCTTCATGTCATTGTCCGGGAAACCACGAGTGAAGCTTGGGATGCAGCGAATCAGTTAATTAAGTATGTCGATGAAGAAGCGATCGCAACTGCCCAAAAAGCCTTTTCTCGTGCTGACTCCGAAGGACAACAGCGCATGAGTCAGTTGCATGGTGGTAGCCGAGAAGCCTTAGAAATCAGCCCTAACCTTTGGGCAGGAGTAGGTTTAGTGCGCGGTGGTGCGGGTACAGCCCTTGTCGGCGATCCAGATACCGTAGCGCAACGGATGCTGGAATATCAAGAACTGGGAATTGAAAACTTCATCTTCTCCGGCTATCCCCACTTAGAAGAAGCCTATCGCGTTGCCGAACTATTATTCCCGCGCCTACCTTTAGAAAGCCAACCTGCCCCGTTAACAACCCACGTCATGAGTCCCTTTGGCGAAATCGTCGCCAACGAGAACTTCCCCAAACCCCGACAAGCAGCCCCAGTGAGTGCGTCATGAACAAGAAATGGCTCAAAAATAAACAGGTTCAGAAGTTAATTCCTTGGGTTGTACCCGTTCTGCTGATTATTATCTGGCAACTATTAGTACAAGTAGGTTGGCTCTCCACTCGTGTGTTACCAGCCCCGACAGGTGTTGTCGCGGCATTGATTAAACTAACGATGAGTGGAGAAATCTTCCGCCACATCGGCGTCAGTACTTGGCGTGCTTTCCTAGGTTTTGTAGTTGGTGGCGGTATTGGTTTAGTACTGGGCTTGCTCAATGGTATTTTCCCAATTGCGGAAAAGTTTTTGGATACTTCGGTACAAATGCTCCGCAATATTCCCCATTTAGCCTTAATTCCCTTGGTAATTTTGTGGTTTGGCATTGGGGAAGAAGCCAAGTTATTTCTAGTCGCTTTAGGGGTAATGTTTCCCATCTACTTGAATACCTTTCATGGTATCCGGACAGTCGATCCAGGACTGATTGAGATGGGCAAAGTCTACGGATTGAGTACTCCAGCTCTTTTCTGGCAAATCATTCTTCCAGGAGCATTACCTTCAATTTTGGTTGGCTTGCGCTACGCTTTGGGGATTATGTGGCTGACGCTAATTGTGGCAGAAACGATCGCCTCAGATGCTGGCATTGGTTACATGGCAATGAACGCTCGCGAGTTCATGCAAACCGATGTAGTGGTATTGAGCATTTTGATCTACGCATTGTTGGGTAAGCTGGCAGATACTGCAGCCAGAGTGTTGGAAGAAAAATGGCTTTCTTGGAATCCAAATTATCGAACAGCTTAGAGAAAGTAGCGATTAGCTTTTAGTCATCTCCTTGTAAATGCATAGAGCGGGTTTTAACGATTAAGAGCTAATCACTTTATTTATAAAAGGAGATTTTAAAAATGCAACCCAATGGGCAAAGTGGAACTCAGCTAAAAATTATTGATTTAACCAAAACTTTTAGCGGTGTTACTGTATTAAAGTCAGTGAATTTAGACGTAGAACCAGGTGAGTTTGTCGTAATTGTAGGTAGGAGTGGTTGCGGCAAGAGTACTCTGTTACGTCTTGTAGCGGGATTGGAGACACCAACTACGGGTGGAGTGTTACTGGATGGAGAGCCACTCGGTAAGGGCAAACGACGCTCTACTCGCACGGTACGAGTGATGTTTCAGGATGCGCGTCTGCTCCCTTGGAAGCACGTCATTGAAAATGTGGGGTTGGGCTTGCAAGATGACTGGCGCTCTAAAGCAGAGTGGGCGCTGGAGCAAGTTGGACTCAAGGAACGGGCTAATGAATGGCCAGCTGTACTTTCTGGAGGGCAACGGCAGAGGGTAGCGCTGGCGCGGGCATTGGTGAGTCAGCCGCGTTTGCTCTTGCTAGATGAGCCGTTAGGAGCGTTGGATGCTCTAACTCGCATTGAAATGCAGCGATTGATTGAAAAATTGTGGCAGGAGCAGCAGTTTACGTCGCTCTTAGTTACTCATGATGTGGAAGAGGCAGTGGCGCTGGCGGATCGAGTGCTGCTCATTGAGGCAGGACAGGTTGCACTGGATTTGCGCGTGACACTTCCACGTCCGCGACAAGTAGGCAGTGCAGAGTTTGCTCAACTCAAGCAAAGAGTTCTTGAGCGAGTGATGAATCGGGAATCGGCTCAAAACAATAGCAAAGTCGTGCAGTTTGTTAAGTGATATTCCGCTGAGGAGAAAAGATGTTCGTGTTTTGGCAGATGGTAAAGGATTAGCGGCTAATCGAGATTTCTTCTTGGCTTCTGGTTCATTAAATAGAGCAAATCACTACAGTTTGTCTAAAAAATTGGAGAACTTTACATGGCTAATATTATTGCGATCGCAGGAAGCCCTTCCCATCCTTCCAGAACATCAGTAGTGGTGGACTATGCGAAAACCATTCTAATATCTGAAGGATTGCACCTCGATGTTATTAAGGTTCGCGATTTGCCCGCCGAAGATTTAGTATTAGCCAAATTTGACAGTCCAGCAATCCAACACGCAAAAGCCCTCGTAGAGCAAGCCAGTGCAGTAATTATTGCCACACCCATCTATAAAGCCTCCTACACGGGCGTGTTGAAAGCTTTCTTGGACTTATTATCCCCCGGTGCGCTTTCTGGAAAGGTAATCCTTCCCATTGCCACAGGCGGTACGCTAGCCCATCTCCTAGCAATTGATTACGCTCTCAAACCCGTAATTGCTGCTCTGGGAGCTAGGTACGTGTTGGGAGGTGTTTATCTGTTAGATACGCAAATTCAAGTTAACGATGCCAGCGTACATCTCGACGGCGAAATCGAGCAAAGACTTAAAGCCTCAGTCTACGAATTGGTAAAGGCAACCCAGCAAGTCAGTTCTCATCAGTTTGCTCAATCCACAAAAGAGCCAGTGTTAGCACCGTTGAAGTAGACTATGTTGTTTCCCTTCTTCTACGACTGTCGAAGCTTTACCAAAATTGTTGCCCAACTTAAAGAACTTGGCTATAGCTTCGTAACTATTCCCCAATTGTTAGAAATGAAGGAGAAAGAACAATCCTACTAAGACCTTCACCAGACACAATCAATCCGCCCTTGTGTGCGATCGCTAAACCATAATACGTTAAAGGAGGGTACAACTTGTGGCAAGTTGCACTACCTTATGAAGCGAGCCTTAATAAGCTGTCTCATGCACCACCCAAGCCTTGGCAGGTTGAGATGATACTTTGTTCTCAGGCTTGCCCGTTGTGCGTGTCGTTGACAAAGTTGCTTGTACAGACGCCATCTGAGCCATAATCTGTTGCAGTTGAGCGTGCAGTTCCTCAACGTCTTGTGATGCAAGTTGAGTTGCACTTGTAGAAGGCTTGTGTACAGCTTTTACCTGAGCATAGCCCAATAAACTTTGGGCAACGGCAAACTTCGCGGCTGCTGTTTGTGTTGTTACACCAGGCTTAACTACAACTTCAGTAGATACGGGTTGCTCTGTGATTACCGAGGGTGCACTTACTTTAGCATTTGCTGTCTTTAAGGCTTGCTCCAGGGGCATATCCTCATCGACAAACGCATTCAGTCCAGAAGCTACTAGCCGAGACTCCGAGAGTTTGAGAGCCTCCAGTTGTGATTCCTTCTCTTGGAGGTGTTTTGCTAAATCCGATAATTGAGCTTCAACTTGAGAAGACTTGTGGGTAGAACGCCGCCAGCCACTGAAGGCAACGCTAGCAAAGCCTGCTCCAAGGGAGATAGCGCTTGCCAAGCCTAAATAAGGAGTAGCAACATCTCGTAGTTGACCTTGAAACACTGGTTCTTGTTGGAGTTGGATCGTGACGGGTTGCTTGCCTAGCAAGGCTAGAGGTAAAGTCAGTGTCCCAAACACCGCTGCCGAAATCACTACTGGAGTCAGAACAAATTTCTTCAGTGGAGAGTTAGACATGATCGATTAATTCCTTTAAAAGTTGACCGTAGCCGTCGTCAAACTTGAAGCGTTGGGAAAATTTAATAAATAGATAGATGCTTATTGCCGAAGCTTGTTTATTGACTAGTAGGAGAAAAGTACCCGCCTGTAAACCTACTTGACTTTGCTATTCTTAATGTAGCTCTAGGAGCAGTAAGTTTCCATAAAGCTCTGATGAAGAAGGCAAAAATTGAATAAACTTATAGTAAAGATTCTCTACGGTTCAGTAATGAAGTTGCAAGATTAAGGTTTAGAAGGAGAATTTTATTGAATAAATTGCTAGCCCTATAAAATACAGAATTACAAAAGACAATTTTTTATTCTCTCGTTACGCGAATCAACTATAGCCCTGTATGGACTTACTTATTAAATTTCATCAAAAGCCAAAAAATAAGCCATAAAGCTTATTTTAAAAATTTAAAGGTGATACTTAGTGCTGATGCACTTTTTACCAGCCCCATGTACCAGGTGCACCTTTAAATGGTCCAACAATGTCGCTAGTAATCCACCCTCCGTAAAAATTTCCTGGCTGTGGTTGCACCTGTTCACTGTTAACGTAACAGACATCCATTAGATGAGGGTAGAAGGCTAAATAATCTTTGATAGAAGCAAAAGTTAGTGTAGGACTGGGATAAGACCAAGCTGCATTAGTCGCTTGTTTATCACCAACAACGACTGTATAGTAAAGCGCCCGACCCTTCCACTCACAAAAGGAGCCTTGAGTTGTTCTGATCAGATACTCCATTTGGATGTCTTCAGGAGGAAGGTAGTAGACGGGTGGATGACTGGTTTCCAACACTCGTTTAGAACGTTTGGTATCTGCGATCGCAATTCCATTAAAGATAATCTGGAGGTGCTTAGGGGAGTCTTCCAGACGGGGTGGACGTGGATAATCCCATACAGACTCTTGACCAGGTTCGGGTTCGATGCGGCGAGTATTCACGTTGAGTAGTTCTCTTGCTTGTATCACACTCGCTATTTTAAATGGGTCGCGATTACCTTAATCACTTTTCCTAAGGCGATCGCAAAAATCTCACCTAACTAATAGGGTGAC
>DATNQT010000273.1:0-4029 GCA_036703885.1 Candidatus Sericytochromatia bacterium | reverse complement strand
GCTGACTTGTTTAATTACCTCAACGCCATTTTGTTCCAAAATCACCATAGGTTCCCGATTGCCGTTTAACTCAATACGCTTTACCAATACCTTTCCCTTGGATAGATAATCTCCCGCACTTACAGAGCGGCTGATTTGCTCTTGCGGCTCCTTGACAATTGCACTAACTCTTCCCCCAAAGTCCACCACGCCGTTAACTTGCACCGCTTTTGCTAGGTCAGTTGACGGGGGAGCTGGGGGAAGAGGCTGGTTTTTGACAATTGTTTCATTTCTTGGTAAAGGCTTAATTCCCGTTGCACGGTTTTGAGTCTTTTGTTGTGGAGATGGCTGGTTTTGAGTTTTTTGCTGTGGAGATGGCTGGTTTTGCGTCTTTTGTTGCTGAGTTTTCTGGTTTTGCGTCTTTTGTGGTGGAGTGGGTTGGTTTTGAGTCTTTTGTTTTTGGGTCGTTTCCGCAGGGGCTGACTGCTTGATTGGCGCAACCGCAATTGAGCTAAATGGATCGATACGACCCTTGGCAATAGGAATTGCCGTTGGATTGGTAGAAGTGATTAGTCCTTTAGGCGGAGCATTTACGGCAGGACTAGGTGCTGAAGGACTAGGAGCCACCGATACGGCTTGCACAGTAGGTTTTTGTGTTGGTGCTTTATCTAGATCATTCTTACCGGTGCAGCTAACCATGAGTAGAGCTACCAGACTTAAACCACTAATCCCCTGAAGCGTTTTCATTTCTACTTCTCCCAGTTATCTATATTCAGAATAATAGTTCTTCCAAAGAATTAAGCACCCATCAGTTGACAAAACAAATGAAGGATGCCCATTAGGTTATTTATAAACTTGATGTTCGAGCGGCAGGGGCAACTCATGCGTCGCCCCTACAGAGATGCTGAATTCTACAAGTTATTTAATCCACGTTCCTTAGAGCTTTGCGTGATAGTCCTTAAAAGACTGGTAGCACTCCGAAGCACTATAGAGGTGACATTTGTCTGTAATCTGCTTCATCAAAGCCCAGGAGAAACTACACTCATAAAGTTCATCCCCCCATTTTTCCTTAAGACTGCGATGAGCTAACCGCAAGTTATAGGAGGGAATAGCGGTGGAAATATGATGAGGGATGTGAACGTTGATGTCGTGGCAGAGAAATTCTACCCAACGGGGATAATCACAGTGAACAGTGCCAAATAGTTGAGATTGGGCAGCGTTCCACTGGTCGGCAGGGATAAAGGGAATGTCTGGTGCAGTGTGGTGAACGATGGTGAAGGTACTCATCCAGAAGTGGTAAACCATCCAAGGGAGTAGCCAGAATTTAACAAATCCCCAAATACCAGTAGTGGCAATGAGTATGGGAAATGCGATCGCGGCAAAACCTAGCACGACCAAAACGGACAACTTCACCTGAGAGCGCTGTTTGCCCTCAAACTGATTCCAGTTAAAGTGCAGCCTCGCCCAATGTGCGATTGAACCAATCCACCAAAATCGACCAGCCATTATGAGCCAATAAAACCAACGGAGCAATGCTGGCGCGTTAGCATAAAGCTCAGGTTTCCAGGGTTGCCAAGCGTTATCTACATCAAGCTTATTGGTGTGAGCATGATGGTAATTGTGCAGAATTCGCCATGCATGAAAGGGATAAATTAGCGGTAGAAATGCTAAATGTCCTATCAGGTCATTAACCCAACGCCGATTAGCGAAAGAACGGTGACCACAATCATGACCAATCACAAAAAAACCGGTCAACGCTGTGCCAGTAAAAATCCACAAAGGGGGTAAAAGAAACCAAGGGGCTGACGCTATACCCCAGTAGCCCAGACAAACCATCAAAACATTCACGAGTAGCAAAGTCCAAGCCCTGCGACGGTTTTTTGTAAAAACCTCACGGGGCAAGGTTTGCAAAATGTCTTTTAAGCGTAAGGTATCAGTGGTGGCTATCGATGCTGGGTTTTGGGTTATTTCTCTAATTACCGATATCGTCATGAAAAAACTCAATTCTCCTGGATCTGTTGGGTGAATCACCCATGTTTAGGTAAACAAAAAACCTGCCAGGACGAAAAAACCCTGGCAGGCAGCGCTTTCGATCTGCCTGATATGTGAGTTAGTGGTGAAAAAAGCCAGCACACCTGGGTCGGACTCCAGGGTGCTTAACAGCATGACTAACGGCAAAATTTTCTATTGCCCCTAATTATCGGCATCGGATGTCACCGAAGCCAGTCGTTGCTGTTTAAGGATTTTCAGCTGCTGTAAGAGGGACTCGACCTCTGCTTGCAAATGCAGGTATTTGACTTGCTGGTCAGCCTGATAGAGAGACTTCATCAATTCCAGCAAGCGGGACTCGGTACTTACGGCAGCCATTGGACTTCTCACAGATTGGTACTCACCACTTGGTCTTGGCGAATCAATCAGACTAGATGAACGAGTTGGCATCAGTCGTTATAGTTATTTTTGCTTATCACACCACTTGGTAATTGTATCCCACAGATGAAGCTTCGTTAAGTTCTATATGTCGATTTTCTAAGTAGGTTATGTGGAGGTAGGGGCTTAGTGTCTAACTTATTTTCATCAGTACACACCGGGAATCAGCTTTTTGACTTGTTGCTGGTAGCCGGAGTATTCTGGGTACTTCTGGGTCAACCAGGCTTCTTCTCTACGAGCTTTGATGTCGAAAAAGGTGAACAAGATAGCACTGGCGGCAAGATGGGACAGGCTGAATTGAAAGACGACCCAGCTAAAGGCTGCAAAAATCAAGCCACTATACAGAGGGTGGCGGACGAATCCGTAAACGCCGGATTGTACCAATTGTCCATCATCTCTAGGGAAAGGCAGAGGTGTTAGGTTGTCTCCCAAGTCCACTAGCGCTTTTACGATTAGCACGGATGCCATTAGTCCCAACGCTGCCGCCATACCCCAGCGCAGGTACAACAATGACGGTGACTCAATATTCCATTCAGTTGGGCGGTAAACTGGCAACAGAATGAAACCAATGAGTAAAGCACCTTGAAGCAATACCAGGTACTCTCCACGCTCACCGCTACGCCATCCTTTACGGGTGAAACCCCAGCCCCTCAAGACTTTCATCATTTGCGATCGCTCCTACTACGGACTACTAGGTTAAAAGCCTTATGAATAAAATTTGGCACATTACAAAACGCCAACAATGGGAGCAAGCCAAACTCGCCCAAGTTTATCGTAGCGAGACTTTGGAATCAGAGGGCTTTATCCATTGCTCGACACCTCAGCAAGTCCTCAAAGTTGCCAATGCCTTTTTTCGCGGTCAACAGGGATTAGTACTTTTGGGAATTGACTCTGGAAAGGTGCAGGCAGAGATTCGCTATGAAGAGGTGGACGGTAAAGAGTACTTTCCTCATATCTACGGTGCTTTAAATACTGAAGCGGTAATTGAGGTATTGGATTTTGAGCCGCGTGATAACGGTCAGTTTAAATTACCGAAGCCACTAGCTGAGATGACCTAAAACTTTTGATTGCAAACCATCATGGTTAGGACTTACGCAATTTAAAGCTTTAACCTCTATAGGTAGTAGTAGGGTGGGCATTGCCCACCCTACTTGTAGAGGCTCTGCGTAAGTCCTGATGGTGCTTTGTGGTCAAGATGGCGTATTGCATACCCAGATGTTGACCTAAGAGTGCCCACTTTACTTCTAGCTGTAGCGTTTGAGCGAGAAATTCGCGTAAGTTCTGAGCTGATTTCTGGCTTAAAGTAACTTTTCTCACCGATTTCCTTTACTAAGATTAATAAAATTTGAGCATATGCTCATAATTAGCACGAGGTTTAATATTCTTCGTTTCCTTGCAGTCCCTATAAAACAAGGCATAAGGGCATTTGCTCAATATGTAAATGAAAAATAGCAATACTTTTCCTTACAATTTTTAATAATCTTGTTAGAATACTTTACAAAGCACTCATCAATACTTTTTTGGAATTATAAATATGAATGCTACCGCGCGCCTCATGGCTTATCTGGCTGCTGCCTTGAAGCCAAATTTTTCAGCAGACTCTTGGTCTCAAACAGCTTGGAC
>DATNQT010000272.1:0-2417 GCA_036703885.1 Candidatus Sericytochromatia bacterium | reverse complement strand
AAAGAATTTAAAACATTATTTCCTAAATTAAAACTAATTGGCAGAGAAGAAATAGGATTGCTTGAGCCTAATGTGGTAAGAGATAGACTACCCGAACAAGAAATTCTGGCTCTAAGTACTGAAGAAGGTTACACAATAGATTTTCATAAGCTCTCCGAGTCCTTCCTAGAAAAATCAATTAAACCTGATGAAAAAACAATTGATTTAATGCTCGAAACAAAGGTCAAGAGCGTTCAGAAAGAAGGAGAAGTCTACAAGATTCAGACCGATGGAGAAATGGTGGTCGCTAAGGTCGTTATTATTACAGCCGCCGCCTATAGTTTACTGTTTGCAAAATCCTTAGGTTATGCAAAAGATTATGCACTCCTGAACATAGCTGGAAATTTTTACCTAGCACCAGGGGTTTTAAATGGAAAAGTCTATACTGTGCAGCTCAAAAAAATACCTTTTGCCGCTATTCATGGAGACTCAGAAGTTCATGACCAAAGTAAGACTAGATTTGGTCCTACCGCCAAAGTTACTTTCCTATTAGAACTGGGTAACTATAAGACTTTCTTGGACTATTTCAAAACAGCTGGACTCAGTATTAATGCTTTCTTGAGCTTCTTTAATATTCTTTCCGATCAAGTAATATTCAAATACATCGTAAAAAATTATATTTACGATCTTCCCTTTATTGGCAAGAGGCTATTTTTAAAAGAAGTTCAAAAAATTGTTCCTTCCCTACAATTAAACGACTTACAGCTAGCTAAAGGATATGGAGGAATCAGACCTCAAATCGTTAATCTTAAGACTAAGCGCCTTGAGATGGGAGAAGCTAAATTTGTAGGAGAAAAAATTGTGTTTAACATAACCCCTTCTCCTGGAGCTTCAACCTGTTTACAAAATGCTGAAGATGATACAGAAAAAATCATAGATTTTCTGGGTCAAGATTATACATTTGATAAAGATCGATTCTTAGAAGATTTAGGGGACGAGCAAGCTGTCGCTCAAATTATGTAACTAATAGATTGCTTAAATAATTAGTTAAGGTACGGTCATTGCCAACGTATCTTTAAGGTTTAATTCCCTTAAACCGTTCTTGCGCCCCCTTAAACGCTTCTTGCATAACAGACTGAATTTTTTTAGGATCGGGTTTCTTACCCCCCATTAAGTCACCGAAGTAAACGCAGGCTCCTTCACCCAGCGCCCAAGTGTAAGCAGCTGCCCAGGAAGCGGCAATTACACTGCCAAAACCCGGTATAAATTTGATTAACTCACGTCCGACTGCCCGTGCCACAAAGCCAGTGGCGATCGCACTGACAACTCCCCCTGCCTGTGATGGGGTCAGGGTTTGCCCATATAATTTTCCCAATAGACCTACCATTGAGACTTGCACAGCAGTCAGCACGGGCATACTGGCAAAGGGCAGTGGCACAGCTTCGATCGCGGCTGCCATGATGGCAAATGCCAACATATAACGCCGTCCGACATCCCGGTAGATGTTGCCCAGTTGTCTGCCAGCTTCCTCCCGATCCAATAACTGATACATCGCACGGGATTCCGCTTCTGGGAGTAGGTCTGCTAGAGCATCTCTGAACGCTTCTAAGCCATAAAACACGGGAGTATAGCCATCTTCTTCCAGAGTGAAGTCGATCAAGACAGAGCGATCGCACAATTGGTCAAAAGCTTGCTGAGTTGCGACGAATGCTCGGTTGACCTCCTCATAGTCGGGTGGATAGGTAGGATGGTCGGCTGTACTGGGAGGATAAACCTCATGCAAGCAGGTAACTGCCAGCAGACAGGGAATATCTGGATACTGCTGACGCAGCTGTTGAGCAATCTGTCGCAGCGTGTCAGTCGCAAAATCATTGATTTTGACCGTCAGAATCAGGACTCTAGCGCGGCGATTCTCTTGTTGCAGATCGCCAATTAGTTCCTGAACAAGCACCTGAGTGTCCTGGTTGACATCTCCCAATCCGACCGTATCTGTAAAAATTAGCAACGGCAGGTCACTGGAAGGATAGGCATAGCGCTGGGTATGTTGCGTATGAGGGCGAAATCCCTGACCGACAATCTCAGCAGAAACTCCCGTTAATCCCCGCACGATCGAACTTTTCCCAGCTTGCGGCTTACCAATCAAGAGGGCTTCCGTAGTGGGCAGTTCTGCTCGAACCGTCTCCAAAATCTCTGCAACCTGATCTTCGCTGACGCTAAACCACCCAGAAACCGTCTGAGTTACTTGCTCTACGGGTAGGAGCTTCGTTAAGCGATCTGTTGTATTATTCCAGACCCCGCCAATGCGGTTTTTCCAGGAATCATCGACCACCTCAGGCTTCACATCATCAGTCGGCTCATTCGACTGCTGAGAATTAGCTGATAGTGAGTCAGCATCACGTTGCTCAGTCATTTGTTTCAAAACGGTAGATAGGTTCGGA
>DATNQT010000271.1:0-4958 GCA_036703885.1 Candidatus Sericytochromatia bacterium | reverse complement strand
TTGAACGATTCAACTGCACCTTACGCCAAAGAATCTCACGATTAGTGAGAAAAACGTTGTCGTTTTCTAAGAAGTTGGACAATCACCTTGGAGCAATCTGGTACTTTATCCATCACTACAACGCATCCTTACCTGTTTAGGACTACCGAATGAATCTTCTAAATAAATTAAATAATCATCTTCTAGATAGATTAAATAATTTCCTTTGGCAATTTGAACTATGCTTTTCAAAAGCATTAAGTTATATCCTTTGCATCAGCCGCTAGAACTTGGTCAACGCTCAAGCTCAAATCAGAGAAAGTCTTACAAGGTATAGCCTCACCCTTAAGATACTCAGAACGTTGATACTCACCATTTTCTAAAGTCAGAATAATCGCCTTTTCCCCTTTCCCCCTCAGACAGTACTTAGCTGGAATCTGACCCTTGTAGTCGATAATCCAGTATTCAGGCACTCCTAGAGCTTGATATTCCTCTTGCTTGTCTACCAAGTCAGTAGACCAATTACCTGACACAATCTCAACAATCATGAACGGAACCGTTCTGATTCCTTGAATTGAACCGCTACTCGATAAGACTTTTGGGCGTTCAATGACAGCAATATCAGGTCTTCTGGCTTTTGTCTCATCAATAAAAAGCGAGTTTCGTTTACGGATAGAGTATCCGAGTTTTTGACGCCTAGAGGTTAATTCAAACATGAAGGATAGAAACTCAAGAATCTCCTCATGCAGCTCGCTGGGTTCTGGCATTAAGACCAATCTCCCATCAACCAACTCATACTCATTGATTTCGTTACCGTCGTCGAAGTTAAGAAATTGCTCAAAAGTTACTGATTTGGTTGCTGTGTTCATTGGCTAATCCCCCGTCGAAACTCCCTGACAGCTTCAAGCCTAGAATTCATCAGCACGCACCGCGTCAGCAATTCCATGTCCAGGTCAGGCAGTAACTCACTCTTGAATACCTGCTCATAGCCGTCTGAGCGCAAACAATACAGACTAAATCGCTTATTTTCCCAGAACCAAACTTCAGGCACTCCTAATGCCTGATAGCGCTTAAGTTTGTCAACACCTCCACTAGTAATAACGACTTCAACAGCCAAGTCAGGCACTGGCTTTTTCTCTACCATGCAGTAGGATTCATCAGGTTGAGCTAAGGCTAAACCTTCTTTCTCCACACAGTACGAACCCGTGCCGACAAAATTAATGTCTGAAGAGAGCATGAACTCTTCAATTAAGAAACCGATATTCCCTTTGACGATTTCATCCTCTGGTGACGAGGACAAAATTTCTAAATCCCCTTGGTAGTAGAACAAACGAATTCCAGGGGAGTTAGCAAAGCTTTTCTGAAGTAGCTTGAATTGATGCCAACTCATTCCTGAATGAGTGAGTCGCTGTTCTGTTAGCTCATCTGTGGTCTGGGTCATTTTTCTTCCTTGGCTTTTGCTGTAAGAGCTTCAATAACAAGTGTCTCTACTAAATTTGATACCGTTCTGTTTTGTGATTTAGCTAGTTCTGTTAGTTGGTCTTTGACCTCGTACTCGCAAGTAAACATAACTTTCGCCTTTTTGGTTGCTCCCATATTCTCACTTCAGTAGTTACTAGTTATCTCTAGTAAACTACTTTTGCCGTAAACCCTGCTACTGCATTGGATTTTAGCACCTACTAGATAATGAAGTATATATCTAAAATTAATAGTCTGTAGAAGTTAATTGACAAGTGTTGAAGCTGTCGCTATTATAGTAGGTATCCCTCTTCTGTCACTTTCCGGATATAATATCCCTCTTCTGTCACTTTCCGGATATAATAAATCATACCAATTCCTCAAGATTGGGCTACAGATGGTATAAAGTAGGAGTCGGGTTCAAGCAACAAACATGGCAGGCGTTTACAAACTAGAGATCACAGAAACAGAAGCAGACCTCAAACAGCTCCTGAGAACTCAAAAGACCGCTTCTGATAAAGAACCTGTCCAACTGCTCTATTTGCTCAAAACCAAGCAAGCCACAACCATCCAATCTGCTGCCGCCCTGCTCGGTCGCCACCGCGTCACCGTGCAGGAGTGGTTACGCCTGTATCGCCGTGGTGGTTTAGAGGTTCTGCTCAAACACACGCCTCGCAGCGGGCGACAGCAGAGCATTCCTCAATGGGCACAGGATGCACTCAACAAACGCCTACACCAAGCGGAAGGATTCGAGAGCTATGGCGAGATCTGCCAGTGGTTAGAGTGTCAACTAGGTATCAGTGCCCCCTACAAAACCGTGCATCAATTGGTGCATTACAGGCTTAAAGCTTCGCCCAAAGTCGCTCGTCCTGTAAGTGTGGCAAACTCAGAGGAGCGAGTAGAGGCATATAAAAAAACTTGCGCTTGATCTAGCGATGCTGGCTTGGGTTGCCGTTGCCGTGATGGGACTGAGCGGACAGGCACGCTTCTTTTGTCAGGATGAAACGCGCCTCGGACTCAAAACCATCAGTGGACGTAAGATCACGGCAAAAGGCATCAAGCCAAAAGGCAAAGTGCAGTGGCAGTTTAAGGCCACTTATCTATATGGCGTGGTAGAACCTGCAACTGGAGCACATTTCTTCTACGAGTTCACCCACCTCAACAGCGATTGTTTCCAGGTGTTCCTGAACTTGGTGAGTCAACACTACAACGACAGCATTCTGATCATTCAACTGGATCAAGCCGGAGCACACAAAGCTAAGCGGTTGCAGATTCCGACAAACATCATTCTGATGTTCCAGCCGTCCCATTCCCCCCAAACCAATCCCATCGAGCGCGTCTGGCAGCATCTCAAGTTGAGGTTGCGATGGAAACTGCCGAAGAACTTGGATGAGTTGCGCCTGTTGATGCGCTCAAGACTTGAAGAGATGACCCAACCGGTGATGGCTTCGATTGTAGGATGGAACTGCATTCTGAGCGCACTATCTGTAGCCGATATTTAAGGAATTGGTATTAGACGTAACTTGTGTTTGACTTCGCTGTAATGACGAGCGGTTTGTGCATCACATTTGAGTACAGTACTGTTAGCTACAAATTCGTCAATACGTTCTAAATTCTCTTTTGAGCGTCCTGATTTTCTGGCACCATAACAGAACTCGTCCACCCCAATACTGGGAATAAAAACTTCATCCGCTTGTGTAAGTCTATTTTTGACGGTTGCCTCATCTGCAAACAGAGCAATAATGATGTTCGTGTCCAACAAGTATCTACCACTCATCGGTATCAACCTGCTCGCAGTCCTGTTCTATTGCTTCGCGCATCAACTGAATATCGTTGGGTGGTATTGCATCTGCAAAACGTAGCAGTTGCCAACCTGGAACGCCTTGAATGGTTGAACCTGCTAAGGCACGGGCAAATTCTAGCACCTGCCATTGCAAGTCTTGGGGCATAACTTTTAGTGGCTCAATTACCTGCTCAAGGATAGATATATCCATCTTGCTCTCCTACCCAGCATCATAGACTTATTCTAGTTGGGCTAAGGGTATCTAAAGAGAAAGCGATCGCACACTCAACCCCTTCCGTAGTGCATAGCATCCTTAACTCGAACCTCAATCAGCAACTGAAGTTTCTTATTCGTTAGGGCTTAACCGCTGTACTTTTGAACCAATGCCACTGTCCTTTTGACCAATCCAGCTCGTTTGCGAGTTCGCAACCGCACCTTCGCATCCGCTACTACTGCTTCTTTCAACTCCGGTTTGGATTGCAACAAAGCTATTGCTGCTTCAATAAACGTTTCTGGCGTAATCTCCTGTGACTCACACACTCGCAGTAAATCAGCTCTGATTCCTTGCTCTAAGTGAACTGCCAACCGCTTCCCCACCTGTGGCAGGTTGTCTAACTCCGCCTGTAGTCGCTTTAACTCTTGAGGCTCACCCTTAGTTTGGGCAGAGTCGTCGGCATCACTAATTTCACTCTTGTCAGCAGCTTCCTCCTCCACTTCTAGAGAGCGTTTGAGCGAGAGTGAGGTATCGCGGGGAGTTACCTTAGGGCGCGACTTGGATGTAATCAGCGAGCGAATGTCAGAATTTGTCATGCCTACCGTCCAACGAATAAATCTTGTCTACTAAAACCTCAATGGGATAAGCCAAATCCGCTTGCCCCATTTCGTGCAGCGTCAGTCCTCGGTTAATGGCTTGCTTGAACTTCTCCGACTCCCGAATCGAGGGCAGCACCAAATCCTCTTCAAACCATTGCGTAGTAATTTGCTTCATCGACTCAATATTGCTCTCGCTTTCCGTCGTGCGGCGCAACCCCACCCAGCGATCGCGAAATGGAACTACACCCAAAACCCTCCCCCCAAACGTCTCATCCTCTTCCTTGAGTTCATTAATTAACTCAAAGGTGCGAATCAACGACTGTAAGCCTTTTACCGAAGCTTCAACCGGAATCATCAACCCATCAGACGCACCAATAACTGTCAGGGAAATTTGTGATCGCTGCGGAGGTGCATCAATCAGGCAATAGTCAAAGAGTTTAATAACACTCTTGAGCCGTCGCCCCAGTGTCAAAGCACCAGTGCCGCTACCTGCCAGATAATCTTGCACCGTGTCGAGGGCATCATCAGAGGGAATCAAAAACAGATTGTCGTACCTCGTCTCGTAAATCCCATCCTTAGTATCGACCTGCTTTTTGAGAACTTCGAGCAGAGTGGGGCTGTCGGGTTCTACAGTGAAACCCAGGAAAGTCGTCAGGCTGCTCTGAGGGTCGGCATCGATCGCCAAAACCGTATGTCCCTTCGCGGCGATAAGACGAGCCACGAACAAAACCATTGTCGTCTTCCCTGACCTCCAGCCAAGGATATGGAGCTAACTGTCTGCATAGTTGAAGAAGTGACGCGGTGAGCATCGGCAGATATTCATTAAGTATATATTGAATAGCTTACTTTTTGCAAATATGAAAAACTGAAAGATTGCATATTTATTAAAATGACTACTTGTAAAACTTCACTTTTGTAAAACTTC
>DATNQT010000270.1:0-8589 GCA_036703885.1 Candidatus Sericytochromatia bacterium | reverse complement strand
ACAGGCATGGCGGCATCGGAGGCAGGTAAATCCTCCACTTGGTTTTAAATGGAGACGGATTTATCTAGTTGCCGTAGGTACACTGACAGGCAGCTTAGTTTGGTTACCCCTTTTGCACTCTGACTTTAGCAGTGATAACAGTCTTACCCACTGGATTTATGATGGCAATCCGCGCCGTAACTTCCTCGAACCGATTGGTCGGATTATAGCTTGGGCAAGTACAACGTTAGTATCGCTGCCGATGGAACTAACAACACTACCTCTAACAGTTGCGATCGCTTCAGGACTGGGAACGGGAATTTTCTTATTCTGGGCTTTACCAATACTCTACCAAGGTCTGAAAGTTCAGGCTTCCCAATTAGATAATCGTTTGAGTGTGAGGGTTTTAGGTGATTTTGTGATCGGAGCGATCGCGCTGTTCTTAGCCATCACTTACATCCTGGGTGCTGATCTAACCCTTGCACCTCGTTATCAATTCGTTTACTTTCCCGTTGCGATCGCATTAGTAGGGGCAGCGCTTGCCACTTCTTGGGATACCTCTATCTCAGCCGTGGGCATAGAGTCAACACAGTTTGAGCAGCCATCTATTGTTCGTCCTTTCCGGAGTGGTGGTAAAAAAGCCGCCGTACTGATTTGGTTGATGGCATTAGTAGGAGGACTGATAATAGTTTGGAATCTTAGCTACCTGCAAAGCCTCCGTGCCCATCTCCTTGCTAAGGTTATCCAACACAAGTCAAGTTCCCCCGTTCTCATCGCGACTACGTATCAACACCACGGACAGACAGGCAGAATGATGGGATTAGCTTGGGAATTCAAGCGTCTTGACCGTTTAGATTCTCCATTAAGCCGTAGAATTGCCTCTCCTTATTTTCTTTTGGCTGATACCAATCCAGGTTCCCCCAAGGGTGGAAATTCTACCCTTACACTTCAGGAAACCGTAGCTAAACTACCTCGACCTCTAGATGTATGGTTGGTAAATTTCCACGCACGAGTTGACTTGCCGCAACAAAACTGTTTTGCTGACTCTAAATCTTTGCCAAAGCTAGATAGCTATTGGTATCGGCTTTATCGTTGCCCTGCACCTCATCAGAGAAAATAGTGCTGAGTGCCAAGTGTGGAGAAAACTTTCATCGCAACGTTCGTGTACTCACGTTCCTGGTATTCCTTACAAAAATCCTTAGTTTGAAGAGCGACTCTAACTATGTCTGCTGACGCCCCAACAATTCTTGCCCTCGATTTTGATGGCGTCCTCTGTGACGGACTGCTGGAATATTTTCAAACGTCCTGGCGCACTTACTGTCAAATCTGGAAGCCTGAAAACCAGACACCACCCGATGACTTAGCCGCTAAATTCTACCGCTTACGACCCGTAGTTGAAACTGGCTGGGAGATGCCTATTTTACTGAGGGCACTGGTGCTAGGGGTTTCAGAAGAAAAGATATTACAAGATTGGTCAGCAGTTACCCAAGAACTCATCGAATCAGAAAAGTTAGATGCAGCTGACATCGGTAAGAAGTTGGATGCTGTTCGGGATGAGTGGATTAAAACAGATTTAGATAGCTGGCTAGGGCTACATCGATTTTATCCGGGTATGATCGCTCGGCTAAGTAGAATGCTATCCCCAGAGCATGATTCACCAATGGATACTCCCACACAGCTATTCATCGTGACGACCAAAGAAGGGCGCTTCGTTAAGCAATTATTGCAACAACAAGGTATTCAACTAGCTGAAGAACAGATTATCGGCAAAGAATCTAAGCGACCTAAATACCAAACCCTGCGGCAACTGATAGAAGCCACAGGTGAGGCGGTAACGCTTTGGTTTGTGGAAGATCGTCTGAAAACCTTACAATTAGTGGCACAGCAGTCTAACCTAAATGATGTAAGACTCTACCTGGCAGATTGGGGCTACAACACCAAAGCTCATCAAGAATCTATTCGGAATGACCCCAGGATTAAGCTGTTATCTCTTTCACAGTTTGTTCAGGATTTTGCTATTTGGTCTAATTAGTCATTAGTCATTTAATTGCATAAGTAGCATAGTAACCAGAGATACATATAACAGCTAAACAGCTAGACAGCAAGACAGCAACCCTAGCTGTTTAACTGCGTTTCAATTTCTATTCAATATAATTTCCTAAGTAGATAGTTTAAAGCCTCTAAAGAAATCGGAAACAGATATTAATATGTCCTCCAAAAATGAAACAATCGTTCTTACCCTAACCCTTCTGATCACAGTTGGGTTAGTCGGTGCGGCTGTCTGGTGGTTTACTCATCATTCAGGCGTCAAAACAGGAAATTTACAGCCAAATCAATCCAATCAACCCGCACAACCCAGCACTGAAACATTTGCCCAGGTTCAAGGCGTCCCCAAGGGTCTATTTAACTATGGTGGCAGCACGACTTGGGCGACTATTCGTCGAGATCTAGACCCAGCAATTCAAACCGTCTGGCCTCAGTTTCGGTTGCGCTATCTTTCCTCAGAGAACGGTAAACCTGGCTCTGGTACAGGTATTCAAATGTTATTAGATAATCAACTATCCTTTGCTCACTCCTCTCGACCTGTTAAGGACACTGAATTTAAGCAAGCGCAACAACGCGGTTTTACCCTTAAAGAGATTTCAGTGGCACTCGATGGTATAGCCGTTGTCGTGAACCCAAGCTTGAACGTTTCAGGTCTGACTGTAGACCAACTCAATGACATTCGTGCAGGTAAGATTAGCAACTGGAGACAAGTAGGAGGACCAGACCTGAAAATCAAGCGTTATGCTTTAGAAGGTGACCCTGGTATCAATTTTGTAGTCGTGGCGAATGCAACCGATGCTTTGCGTAGAGTGGCGGCAGAACCAGGGGCGATGTCTGAAGCCTCAGCACCCTTAGCCGTATCGCAGTGTACAGTCAAGACGCTGCCCTTGGGTCGTAGCCTCAATGAACTGGTTCCCCTTTACAAAGAGCCTTTCGTACCCCTTGACCAATGTCCGGCTAAACGCAACCAAGTGAACACCGAAGCTATTCGGAGTGCTAAATATCCCCTGACTCGTCCCTTGGTGGTGGTTGTGAAACAGAATGGTCAAATTGAGCAACAAGCTGGCGTTGCTTATGCCAATTTACTCCTAACGGATCAAGGTCAGGAACTGATCGAAAAGGCTGGGTTTGTGCGCATTCGTTAATCGACCCCTGTCTACTTCCTGACTCCGCAAGAGACTTCTGTAGCCACTTGTGGAACAGATCAGGATTCCGAGCCGGTAAACTGTTGAAATTAGCCTGTAACGTCCAGCCTGGTTAGATTGCTATGCTTAATTTTTTATTAGAAGTTGGTACAGAAGAATTACCCGCAGATTTTGTTGGTAGTGCGATCGCGCAATAGCAGTCTCGCCTCCCCAAAGCCTCGATGAGCAATTTGTAACACCAGAAAGAATAGAGATTTACGGAACGCCCCGAAGCCTTGCAGTTAAACAACAACCAATAAAAAATGCTGGATTTAACGAAACTTGCAAGTCAAATTCCTGGAATTAGTCAGCACCTGAGAGTGGAAGCTGCTGCGAGTCGCCAACGCTTGGAACTTGCCCAACAACTGCTGTTACAAACATTTACACGGCAGGATGAACTGGTAAAGCGTCAACAACAATGGCGCGATCGCATGACGTTTACGGCAGCAATACCCGTTGAACCTCTAGATACTCGCATCGACCTCAATCCGCCTCCAGAAAGCCACTCTGTCTTCGCTACGGATGGTTCTCAAATTGCACCGTCTCACCACGAAATTGCTTACTGCTATCTGATTAATGTTGGTCGGGTGATGTTGCACTATGGGCAGAGTTTATACCCGTTGTTGGATAGCTTGCCAGAAGTATTCTACCGACCGGAAGACTTATATGTTTCTCGCCAGTGGGGTATTCGTACTGAAGAGTGGATGGGACATCGGCGCACGGTTTCCGAGGTGTCAATGTTGGCAGAAATGGCTTGCCGCTGGGTTAAACCTCCCGGTTCTCACATGGATACGCCCAATCTAGCAATGGTGGATGGTTCGCTGATCTACTGGTTTCTGGAGGGGTTGCCGGGGGAGGCACGCGATCGCATTTTGCCTCCAATTCTAGAAGCTTGGGAGCAGCTACGTTCTGTTAACGTGCCACTTTTGGGTTACTTGAGTGCTTCACGTAGCCTTGAAGCCCTTAATTTCCTGCGACTGCAAGCTTGTCCTCACGATACTCCTGATTGCATGACCCATTGCGCTAGTATCATCGACAAGTTACCGTGTCAGGTGGTTGACCCCTTGCGAGATGCAGCACTTTGGGAAACATTATTAAAACCAGGACAACGCAGTCCTCTATATCGTAGTTCGGCAAGAATTCTCGACTTGTACCAAGCGCACCGCATCTATTTTTGCTACGTCAATGTTGGGACAGAAGTTGCCCGTATAGAAATGCCGGAATGGGTAGCGCAGAATTCCTCTTTACTCGACCAAGCCCTTAGCTTGACATTAGCGCAAGTTCATAAAGGGTACGGCTATCCAGTTGCCCTTGCCGAAGCGCATAATCAGGCAGTTGTACGAGGAGGCGATCGCACCCGCTTCTTTGCTCTTTTGGAACAACAGATGATTCGTGTTGGTTTAAAAAATGTGGGAACTTCCTATAAAGAAGCCCGGAAACGTGGCAGCATCGGTTGAAGTAAGTTTAATGGTGTCAAACTCATCCAAGGTATCTATCAAGTATGGCAAGCTTAGTTCGAGTTCTCTTCACAACCGACTCCTTTCTCAAGCAACGTCCAGTCCAAGCTAGCGAACTTCCTAGCAATGAACTTCAGAAGATTCCCGCAGGCACTCAACTTGTTCTTCAGTCTTATTCAGAACCTGACAGTAACAAGCACTATAAACTTAGCCTAAATAATCTTCAATTCAAGGGAACAAATATGAATTGGTATGCTTTCGCAGAGCATATTATTATTAGCAATAAGTCATTTACTCCGGCTAAAACTATCCAGGTATTGGGTGCTAGCCAAACTGACAAAAATGTTGTAGGGATTTATGCAAATCGGAAAACTATAACAAATAAACAAAGTTTTCTAAAAATTGTTTTTAACGTAGATACAATCTTGAAGCGCGACCCTATTTCGGGGGATAGGCTGACTGACCTATCAAAGCAAAATATCCCCGCCGGGACGGAACTTGTACTTTTAACTAATTCCCCCGATACAAGTGGATTAGTTAAACTTCCTCTTAAAGACCGTCATGTAAAAGTTACTTTAAAGGATATTGAATTCAAAGGTTTCAGTAAAGATTGGTATGTGTTTGTAGAACACGCCGGAATTCAGCAAATCGTTATATAGGTTGAATTGCAAAACGCAGAGGCTACTCAGAAGCGATCGCAACACTTGAACTTACTTTTCACGGTATTTGGAAAACCTCTCGCCTTGCAGGAGAGAGGCTTTTAATTCTCCCCCTTCCCTTCAAGGGAAGGGGGCTGGGGGGATAGGTCTAGCGTTGATTTTTCCACAAATAGCTCTAGTCCACCTCAGCCCTCTAGAAGTTCTAGCCTGCGGCATGATATGAGTAGTTAGCCCCTCATATAGCCTAAGGCGATGTCTAACGAGTTATTAGAGTCCTTTCGGGAAGCCTACAGAAATCTGGAACTTCTGCCACTTTTGGATCAGAAGGAATTAGATAAGTTTAAGGTAGACTACGGTACTGAAGTTATTGAGGAATTAGAACAACTGGTTGAAGATAGTCCTTCGGGGGATGGCAAGATTATCTTCACCGGACATCGCGGTTGTGGTAAGTCTACCTTACTGGCTGAGTTGAGTCGGCGGCTTAATGACCGATATTTTGTCGTCTTTTTCTCGATTTCTGACATGATTGAGATGTCAGATGTGAATCATATTAATATTCTATTTGCGATTGCGGTTCGCCTAATGGTGGAAGCTGAGAAACACCAAGTAGAAATTAAGCAATCGACTAAAGACTCATTTTACAAATGGTTCGCGACTCGAACTCGGATTGAAACAGAAGAACTGAAGGCTGAAACGTCTGTCGGATTTAATTTATTCAAACTCATTTCGGGTAAGTTGAAAGCAGATGCCGCTATTCGCAATGAAATCAAACAAGAATTTGCCCGCAAAGTTTCTGATTTGATTGCTCGGATTAATGACATTGCAGCTGTTGTGTATGCGGCAACACAGAAAGATATCCTTGTCATTATTGATGATTTAGATAAATTAGACCTAGAGCTGGTTCGAGAGATTTATCAGGAGCATATTAAGGCTCTGTTTCAGCCTAACTTCCGCATTATCCTGACCATACCCATTGCTGCCTTACGAGAGGTGTCGCTCATCGCTACCATTGAGACGGAGACAAATAATCAACTTGTCCCTATGCCTGTCTCCAAACTCTTTGGTAAAGGGGAACGTCGCCAACCTAATGCCATTCCTAAACCTGAGCCAACCGAACGGCTTTACAATGTTTTAAACAAACGGGTTCCTAGTGAACTGATCGAACCAGAGACTGTCGAGCAGATTATTATTTATAGCGGTGGGGTGTTGCGGGAGTTAATCCGCATTACTAATGAATGCTGTAGAATTTGCCTGCGATTAGTTCGGCGTTATCCTGACCGTTCGGATATCAAAATAAATGAGGCAATCCTCAAGGAAGCACTGACTAAATTAAGCCTTGATTTCGATACTCGTATTGGTCTAGCAGATTATGAAATCCTGGAGACAACCTATAGGGAATTTAAACCTAATGACCCTAAAGAACAAAAATTTCTAGATTTGTTGCATGGCTTGTATATTTTAGAGTATCGAAATGCTCAACTCTGGTACGATGTTCACCCCATTGTTACTGAGCTATTGCAAGAGAGAGGGCACATCTAATGGACGCTCAAGCTTCTTCAGACCTAACTATTCAAAATGAGAACAGTTACGAGGATTTGCTAGTTTCTATTGAAGCTAGTGAGGGGATATTGAGCTTGCTGATTGGGGTGTGTGATGATAATGAATTCAGAGAGCGCATCATTGCACGATATGAAGCAGAATTACAGCCAGATGTCCGTCCCTATCGGGTCACACTAGCGCGAGGTGAACCGAGTTTGAGTGCGGCTATTGCCCAATTAGTGCAAGGGGATGAGTACCTGCGTCAGGGTGGGAGAGCGGTTTTGACGGTGACGGGTATCGAGCAATTTTACTTTCTGAAACTCGGTGCTAAACGCTCAGAGCAGGAGATTTTTTTCGGTTACTTACAGTGGACAAGGGAGGCGATGCGAGAGTTTCCCTTTCCCATTGTGCTTTGGGTAACTCAGCAAATTCAGGCGAGTTTGAGTAAAAAAGCTCCCGACTTTTGGAGTTGGCGTAAGGGTGTATTTTGGTTTGTTTGTAAAAAAACGACGGCGGTTCCTAGCCGAGAGATTGCTGACTTACGCTCTACTCTCACTGATGAAGATGACTCATCTTTCATACCTCTCGAAGACTTGCAAGAGTTAATTCGGCAGACTGAGCAACAAACGGGAGATAAAAGTCCTAGTTTGGCTACTTTGTACGCCCGAATGGGACAAATCTATGGAAGAAGATTGGATGAGGGTGAATCCCAGGATTACCAGAAAGAACAAGCACTGGCAATTGAGTATTGTTGCAAAGCTATTGAGCTGCAAAAAGAACTAAATCTAGAGATAGATTTAGCCGCTAGCCTCAACAATCTGGCAGCACTCTACGAATCTCAAGGACGCTACGAGCAAGCCGAACCCTTGTACCTGCAAGCCTTAGAACTGAGCCAACGCCTACTAGGAGAAGACCATCCCAATGTTGCCACCAGCCTCAACAATCTGGCAGGACTCTACAAATCTCAAGGACGCTACAACGAAGCCGAACCGTTGTACCTGCAAGCCTTAGAACTGAGGAAACACCTACTAGGAAATGACCATTCCAATGTTGCTCTCAGCCTAAACAACTTGGCAGCACTCTACAAGTCTCAAGGACGCTACGACCAAGCCGAACCCTTGTACCTGCAAGCTTTGGAACTGAGCAAACGCCTGCTGGGAGAAGACCATCCCGATGTTGCCACCAGCCTGAACAATCTGGCAGTACTCTACAAATCACAAGGACGCTACGACCAAGCCGAACCCTTGTACCTGCAAGCCTTGGAACTGAGGAAACGCCTGCTGGGAGAAGACCATCCCCATGTTGCCTCCAGCCTCAACAATCTGGCAGGACTCTACGACTCACAAGGACGGTACGAGCAAGCCGAACCCTTGTACCTGCAAGCCTTGGAACTGTGCAAACGCCTGCTGGGAGAAGACCATCCCGATGTTGCCACCAGCCTCAACAATCTGGCATTACTCTACGACTCACAAGGACGCTATGCCGAAGCCGAACCGTTGTTGGTGCAAGCTTTAGAACTCAATGAACGGGTGTTGGGGGTTAATCATCCTAGCACTATTACCACCCGTGAAAATCTGGCTGTTCTCCGCGATGAGATGACTAATACGATTCCAACGCAAAAAGTAAAAAGTAAGCACGGAGCGGGATTTGGCTCTGAACATCTTACGTCTAATTTAAACTACCCGCCTAAAAAGCCAAAGGGCACAAGAAAGAGAAAAAGGAGAG
>DATNQT010000269.1:0-4308 GCA_036703885.1 Candidatus Sericytochromatia bacterium | reverse complement strand
CTCTATATAAGGAGATTGCTAGGTAAATTTGCTTTCTTGATTGATTGAAAGCGCCTATTTGATGTTACGATTCCCATGAGTACCGTGGGTCAAACGGGAATTGTCGAGGCGCGAGGCATCGCGTTTGTGTGAGGAGAGTTCGACAAAGGAATGAAAAGTCTGTGGTTGATGCAAAATTAAATTACGGGCGGTCGTTAAACCTGACGGGAGCCAGACTCTTGACCTTGCTGGCAGTTGGGTTGAGCTTAGGATCGTTGACTCTTGATTGGACAGCGAGACGATCGCTTTTATCGGGTATCTCAATAACATTGCCGCTATTAGTTTGTGCTCTAGTTACAGCGGCGCTAGGTTACTGGGCAGTCCCTCTTTTACAAGCCTTGAAAATGGGGCAGATTATCCGCGAGGATGGGCCTCAAACCCATTTACAAAAAGCAGGCACTCCAACAATGGGTGGGGTATTTTTTGTACCTGTAGCGGTGGTCGTTGCCTTGGTGTGGTCGGGATCGCTGTTCAAGATTGGTGACTCGATCCCCGTACTAGCAGTATCGGTTGTGACCCTTGCCTATGCAGGAATTGGCTGGCTAGACGATTGGCAAATTGTGCGCCGTCGGTCGAATAAGGGAATTTCGCCCCGGATGAAACTGACGCTCCAAATTGCCGTAGGTTCCCTATTTTGTTTGTGGCTAGCTTGGAGTCAGCCAGTTAGTATCACGGCAATTAATCTGCCTTTAAATCTAGTCTTGCCGTTAGGTGTACTCTTCTGGCCTGTGGCGGTGTTTGCGATGGTGGCAGAAAGCAATGCTACAAATCTCACAGATGGGGTAGATGGACTGGCGGCAGGGACTTGTGCGATCGCTTTTTTAGGACTCGCCGTAATTATTTCTCCAGCCTCACCAGGTTTAATGATTTTCTGTGCTTGCATGAGTGGCAGTTGCTTGGGTTTTGTAGTTCATAACCGCAACCCCGCCGCTGTATTTATGGGGGATACGGGTTCCTTGGCACTGGGAGGTGCGCTGGCAGCCGTAGGGCTTCTGAGTCAAAACCTCTGGGGCTTATTTATCCTCAGTGGCATTTTCTTTGTAGAATCCGTTTCGGTAATTGCTCAAGTGGGTTACTACAAAGCCACGAAAGACAAGAATGGTATCGGCAAGCGTCTGTTTAAGATGTCACCGTTCCATAACCATCTCGAACTGAGTGGCTGGACAGAAGCAAAGATTGTTGGCGTGTTTTATATAGTCAATGCTGTTTTGGCTTTGTTATGTTTTGCCACGAAGACAGGTCTTTGATAACTTCAGCCTCCAAACCCGCTAATCTTTGAGAGAACAGATGGACACAGATAATCATTAGATTCGTTCGTATAGCCTGAGGCAAGGCTTGCGCCTACATCTGTGTCTATCTGTGGTTAAAAAATATAGGATTAACGACAAGCGATCGCTAATTACAGCCGTGCGATCGGATATTATTCACAGTACAGCTATCGGTCTTTTTGGTGCTTGGGCACATACTGTTGGTCAATAGGCAGCCCAACTTTCGGAAAAAGCTAGAGAAAGTGAGTCGCGACAAAATGCTTGCGGCATCTCCATCCTCCAGGCTACCGAGTAATCGAACCTAAAAATTTTCGTTAAATTTAAAGAAGTAGCGGTAGGGGAAGATAGATGTCAGCACAACTGTTACTGGTAGATGACGAACCAGGAGTGCGTTTATCGGTCAAAGAATATTTGCAAGAAGTTGGTGGTTTTGATGTACAGGTTGCCAGCAATGCCGACGACGCTTGGCAAATGTTGCAGCAAAAAACACCAGATCTTGTAATTTCTGACATCATGATGCCTAAAGTGGATGGGTATCAGTTCCTGAAGAAACTGCGAGATGACCCCCGTTTCAAGACACTGCCTGTGATTTTTCTCACAGCTAGAGGTATGACCACAGACCGCATTCAGGGTTATCAAGCTGGTTGTGATGCCTACCTCCCGAAACCCTTTGACCCAGATGAATTGGTTGCTATTGTTGAAAACTTGCTGGAACGCCGCACCGCAACATCAGCCGAATCTGTCAGCGGCACGGAGCTTGAGCAAATCGCGCAGCAGATTGCCGCAATCCGCGCAATGTTAGACCATCGCACTGGCATTGTTCAATCACCCGCACCGATTCGCATTGACTTTACGCCGCGAGAGCAGAGTGTTTTGGATTTAGTGTCAGAGGGATTAATGAATAAAGAAATCGCCCGACGCCTAGAAACCAGCGTCCGCAACGTTGAAAAGTACGTCAGCCGCTTGTTTAGCAAAACAGGAACTAATAGTCGCACTGAGTTGGTACGCTACGCTCTTGAACATGGCTTGACGAAGTAAAAACCTTGTTGTTCATGACAATAATCAATTCAAACAACTGTCTCTTTAAGTAGTTGCGGCTTCTTCTATCAAGCTTTCTCATCTTTTGGATAGTCGATAGCGGCATTAGTTGAGGTATAATTCCTTTAAGGAGAGACTGCACGCTCTCAATGTATCAACCTTGCTTTGTCGGGTAAACTAACAAGGTTAAAAGTGCAAACCTTACCACTGACGGTTGTTTGAAACTAACCCTGAAGTGAATTTTTTATGTATTATCAAAGGCGAGATACTTCGCCTGACTCTAACGGTAATTTCTTTTTAGAACTCCAGTTACATCGAGTCCAGGTTTGGCAAATCGGGATGTATAAGCTCTATTAGCGTAGGTAGACATAGAGCCTGTACCTGCTCAAAGGCTGAATTAGACGATAACCCGCTGTGGGTTAATTTGGCTTAGGCGATTTTTATCAAACGGTAAAACTCAAAAGTCCAAATATTGCTCAGAAAGCTTCAGAATCTGAAAGCTGTTCGTTCCGTCTTCAGTCTTTTTCTCCTGTTTTGCAATACCTAACTTGAATGTAAACAGTCCCGCAGAATGGACTGTAACTTTTTTATGACTACTTTGAAAATACACCCTTCTAAAAGTGGGGTTAACTTCGGTGTGTTGACGTTTACGGAACCGAGTCTTGTAGGTGCTCATTTCGCACCGTCTCTTCGCTACAGTACGTCAACAGATAAGCTCTTTGTAGATATCGTTGATTTGGTTAAGCTCAATGAGCCTACTGGTCAGTTAGATGAAGATACCTTAGTTTGCGATCTGCAAAGGTTCTTTGAGGCTGCCGATGCAGATAAGTCGAGGGATTTACGCTTGTGGAGAGATAGCAATGGTAAATTAGTTGGCTTTGGACAATTGTTGATATCTGAGCACAGGGATGAAATTGAGGGTTACCTATACTTTGACGTTCACCCAACTCGGCGCGGTGTCCTAGAAAGTGAGATTCTCCAATGGAGCGAACAACGGATGCGTGAAGTTGGAAAAGAGCGATCTGCGCTATGCTCTTCGACCCTGCTAGCCTTCAGCAAACGCAGCAGCGCTTTGCGATCGCTATCCATAAAACTACGCTCCCGCAGCCGCGAAGATAGAACCCTTCGCCTCGAAAATTTAGAACAACAGGGCTTCACAACTGAACGCAGCTTTTTGACGATGGCTTGCTCGTTGAATCAGTCATTGTCCATTTCTAACCTGCCGACTGGTTTTACAGTGCAAACGCTGTCAGGCGATCGCAATCTCAAGCCTTGGGTAGAACTTTTCAATGAATCATTTATCGATCATTGGGACTACCACGAATTAACCTTAGCATCAGTGAACTTCTGGTTAAAGAACCCACACTATAAACCAGAACTCAATTTAATTGCCGTTGCACCAGATGGCACCTTTGCTGCTTTCTGCGTCGGCTATATCAATTGGGAAGAGAATGCTCGTACCGGATGTAATGATGGCTGGGTTAAGCTTTTGGGTACTAGACGTGGCTTCCGCAAACTGGGTTTGGGGCGATCGCTACTACTGACTTGTATGAGACAACTGGAGCCAGCAGGTATCGATCAGGTGAAACTCGGTGTTGATGCCCAGAGTCTGACAAGTGCAACGCGGCTTTATCAATCTATTGGCTTTCAGTCAGTCAACACTTGGCTATCCTATGTTAAGGAAATTCAGCCCTAGAAAGTTGATTAAGTAATTTCAGAAGAACCTCTCCCTAACCCTCTCCTACAAGGCGAGGGAAGAAATTCTCTCTTTCCTCTCCTTTAATCAGCCCATAGGTAGAGATAGAAATCTTAGATACCTAACTTCACAATCTTAGGCAGTGAGAATTATAAATTTATGAAGTAAGGTTTAGATTAGTTAAGTAACTTGTATTTCTCTCATTTAACACCCAAAAATCCTGGTATTCTTCATGAAATACATTCAGAAAAAACATAAAAAATGAAA
>DATNQT010000268.1:0-12626 GCA_036703885.1 Candidatus Sericytochromatia bacterium | reverse complement strand
GATAGGATGGATGATCCTTGCGTGATTAAGCAATTTTTTCCGCAAGTTCAGGGAACAGCAGCACTGGAGAAAGCCACCGAATTATTTAAGCAAGAGGCAAAGCGACTGTATGAACTGGGAGAACATCCCCAGATTCCCCGACTGATTGCTTATTTTGAGCAAGATAAGCGTCTGTATCTAGTGCAAGAATTGATTGAGGGACAGACTTTACTAGCAGAATTGCAGCAGCAAGGCGCTTTTAGTGAAGAAAAAATTCGGCAGCTATTAGCAGATTTGCTACCAGTCCTAAAGGTTGTCCACGAACATGGCGTGATTCATCGGGATATTAAGCCAGAGAATATTATGCGCCGCCGTAAGGATGGCAAGTTGATGTTGATTGATTTTGGCGTATCCAAGCAGGTGACAGCAACAATTCTTGGTCAAGCGGGTACGACGGTTGGGACGCACGGATATGCACCTATGGAACAAATGCGTGGTCAAGTTTACCCAGCTAGCGACCTTTATAGTTTAGGCGTGACTTGCATTCGTTTACTAACCTACTGTTTGCCAAAGGCAGACGGTTCTGATGAGCTTTATGATGGGTTAAATGGTCGCTGGACATGGCGTGAGCGTTTGCCACAAAGTATAAATATTAGCCCTCAGTTGGGGCAAGTGTTGGATAAGCTGCTCAAGGATTATGTAAAGGAGCGCTATCAATTCATTGATGAGGTACTGCAAGCTCTTGCTTCGCCCAAAGTCTCTCTGGATAGTCAAGTAAATGCTGACTACACCAAATTGCGTGACTTGTTGGCAGCAAAAAAATGGAAAGAAGCAGATCAAGAGACCAAGCAGGTTATGCTCTGGGTTGTCTGTTCAAACAAAAGAAACGATTTCAAGATGCAGGACATTGAAAAATTCCCCTGCACAGACCTTCACACTATTGATCAACTCTGGGTACTATACAGTGGCGGACACTTCGGCTTTACTGTCCAGAAGCGCATTGTAGATGAGGTGGAAAAAGACTTCACTAAATTAGCTGAACGGTTAGGATGGCGTGTAGATCGTAAATGGCTAAACTACAATGACCTGACTTTTGAAAATCATGCCTCTGTGGGGCATCTGCCATCATTGGGTAGATTTTTTAAACCTCAGCTTGATTGGGAAATAGACCCTAAACACTTCCCGTGGCGCGAGGTTGGGTGCGTAGGTTTGCTGCGGCGGCTCTTCTCTCGCGTCGAGACTTGTGGACTGTAACATCCAGTAGTTATCAGAGTTCAACAGTAGAGATAGATTGTAGCCGACTGCGGGAAATATTAGCAGATCTTCATTAGCGATCGCTTTTTCAAAACTACCATTGCCAGGTTCAAGAAAAGCTATCACGTTGATTCTTGATGGAAATGCGATCACATTATAACCACCTAACCTTAAGTCAAAATCAGTATAACCACCTAACCTTAAGTGAAAATCAGTATTGCACTTCTCTTGTTCCCCCCCTTAGCAAGGGGGGTTAGGGGGGTGAAACCCAAGCTACACCAATGACCAAACTCTTCAACAAAACAACAGAGAAATTAAAACGGCAACAGCTTCGCAGAAATATAACCAAAGCTGAAGCGATCATCTGGCAAAAGCTTAGGTGTAAACAAATTGAAAACTGTAAGTTTCGTAACCAGTACAGCGTCGAGCAATTTGTCCTAGATTTTTACTCTCCTGAAATTAAGCTAGCGATAGAAATTGATGGTGAAAGTCATTTTCAAGAAGGAGCTGCACACTATGACAAGGAGAGGCAAATCTTTATTGAGTCAACTGGAATCAACTTCTTGAGATTTACAAATAATCAGGTGTATGAAAACCTTAATGGCGTGTTGGAAATAATTGCTCAGAAGATTCGAGAATTGAGGCAGTAATTTCTTCGCTGTTAGCTGTTGACCCCCCCAGCCCCCCATGAATCAGGGGGGAGCAAGAGTAGTTGCAGATTCGTTGGGGTGGTTATAATGTGAGCTGATTCATAGGGGAGCAAGACAAGAGGAGAAGCGCTCCTTTAATCCTTAACAAACGTCCACTCTATTGGGTGAATTGGTGCCGTCTGAAGCGCTTGTGTGAGTTCCGCGTCATTTTCAAATGTCACTTGCGTCAGGTAACACGCCTCAACATTGACAGTAAACGGTTCCTCTTCAAAAGGCCAAGGTTTCAGGGTAACTTTGCCATCTTTTAGTTGCACCACATCATAGCGCTGACCATCTGGTCCTTTAGCAATTTCTAACGCACGTTCACCCACTGGCAACTCACGCTTGCAGAGGATAAGCGAAAGGCGATCGAACATCTGCATAAATGCATAGGCGTCCTCAACGTCCTTCTTTGTCAGCTTCAACTCTTTGCGCCACTCCTCTTGATTCTCTAGTTGCTCGTCAAGAAAGCGATCCATTTCCTCCGACTCGCCGCGTTTGCCTTCATTGAGAAAACTCATATGCTTAGAGATCAGTAATGCCACCCACCGTCCCCGGTATTGAGCATTCTTCGACATTTCTCTCAGCTTTTTGATTGAACCTGACTCATCACCCGACTTATCGAGGGTAAAGTCTAGAGGTGTTCCCGCAGGAGTAAGTTCGTTACCTTCCCACTCTCGTTCCAAATCATCGTGATGGGAAATCGCAGCTATTGTCTCGTACAAGCGAACTGGGGAATCTTCTTTTTTCCAGTGTCCCGCTAGTTGAGCAGCAAGCAATGCGTGGGCGCGATGGTAAATCACTTCCCAACCCTTCTCGTGTTGATTAACAATCACGCTACGTTCTTCCTTACTGAATAATCTAGATTGCCTGCTCTGCCAAATTATAAAAGAGTTGTCATGCTAGGGGGCGATCGCTAAATTAGTGATCGCGTTTTTCTACCCTGTTATTGCCGATTAGACCTATTATCAAAATTCGATAGAGGTTTGTACGACAAAGCATTAATACTCTGAATCAATTACTTTATTCCAGATTTCCCATACCAATACTTCGCCCTTTCGAGAGATTTTTGGCGGATATACTATTATCTTATAAGTGGCATACGCAACCCCGAACTCCTTTGAATAGCAACAGCACCCTCCTGCCATTCATCAGAAAGGTGCTGTTGCGGTAGGGGCAGGTAGCTATTTGCTTTCCCTAAACCTGATAACTACTATTTACTCACTCAATAAACAGTAACTACCAGACCATCCATCTCAGGAATATAGCTACCGTTTGGTCAGTGGCGTTTGCCCCGTACTCAAACTTACAACTCTATTAACGGTAGTCGGTACTAGAACGAACCCCTACGTTAGGGTCATTGCTAACGTGATGAACTTCTTGATGCTTCTTCTTGGCTAAACCCGCTAATCCAGCTAGGCCAAGTAGACCTAACCATCCCCAATTATTGTTATCGCGTTCGGTGTTAGTGCTGATAGGGCCTGTTGCATCGGCAGTGCCATTCTGCTGTGTGGAGGTACCAGAAGTATTGTTCTGAGCGTGTGCAGGAAGCGTTAAAGGCACAACGGTTAAACTTGCAGCAATTACGCCAGCTCCAACAAATTTAGACAAGTTAGAAAAGTTCATTCTTGAAACTCCGTTCTTAAAACCAGGTGTTAGTGTTCATGATAGGGCTGTCTCACTTAGCTTCAATCAACCTTTAGCAGTAAACCTGAACCCATACTTGATTAAACCGGAGAGATAGAAAAAACACTTGATTGTATATCTATTGGCTCTCTATCTAAAGATGACTCTAAAAAACTAGTTTTAGGAAAGACAGTAAGTAAGCATTAAAATTCTTAAGTTTACAGCCAGTGGATAAAGACTTGAGGCAATAAGCTACGTTTCGATTAATAGAGTTTAGATGTATAGATTCTTACAATCTAAGGTTTTTTGATAGTTAAGAGTATCTTGCCTTTCTACCTCAAGGGGAGCGCGTCAACAAGGACAAGGTTGATAGGATTGCAAACAAACCTAAGGAGATCTTAAATGGCTGTGCTAGAAGGAACGTGGCAGCACGAGTACATTACCACCAACGGTGTAAAGCTGCATTATGTAACTCAAGGAGAGGGACCTCTAATGCTGATGCTGCACGGATTTCCAGAGTTTTGGTACTCTTGGCGTCACCAGATTCCAGAATTTGCTAAGGATTACAAAGTTGTTGCACTCGATCTGCGCGGCTACAACGAAAGCGATAAGCCGCCACAGCAATCTGCTTATGGGATGAGCGAGTTCATCAAAGATGTTGAAGGTGTAATCACGGGACTGGGATACGATCGCTGTGTGCTAGTTGGTCATGACTGGGGTGGGATGATCGCTTGGTTCTTTGCTTATGCTCACCCTGAAATGCTAGAACGGCTGCTCCTCTTGAACATACCCCATCCCGCCAAATTCGCTCAAGGCTTGCGTACTCCTCAACAGATATTGCGTAGCTCTTATGCCTTGTTTTTCCAACTGCCAGTGCTACCAGAATTACTGATACAGTGGTCAGATTATCAAGCGCTTGAATCAGCATTCAAGGGTATGGCGGTTAACAAAAATGCTTTTACCCCAGCAGATATACAAGCCTATAAAGATGCAGCCTCGCGACCGGGCGCACTGACGGCAATGCTTAACTATTACCGCAATGCTTTCCCTATGATGCTACGAGACGATTGGAGTGTCCTCCAAGTACCAACGCTCATGATTTGGGGTGAAGAAGATACAGCCTTGGGTAAAGAGTTGACTTACGGGACACAAGCCTATGTCAGAGACTTCCAAATCCGCTATATACCCAACTGTAGCCATTGGGTTCAGCAGGAACAGCCACAGTTGGTGAATCAGTATATCCGAGACTTCCTGGCAACATCAGCCTGACATCCGAGCAATACTTTCCAGAAATTATTGCTGATGTACCAAAAACCCTACTGAATTAACAGGCATACATGATCCTTCAAAAGTCCCTCAGTTTTACGCTGAGGGTTTCTTCTTTTCAAGTCTTTATACAATTTAATATTATTTTTTAGCCCAAAACAACATTTTTAGGGTTAAGTAAAGGTTTAATGTGTTAACCTAATCATCTCAGAAAAGCCAGTGCGTGGAAATAATCTTCTTCCCTACTCCCCACTCCCTATTTTCTAGATAGAGCTAACTTCTCAGCAACAGCTACACAGGTGATTTAAAGTACCACAGTAAGGTATTCTTCTGAAAGAGTCTCATGCAAGGATTTGGCAAGGGTTTCGTCGCGCAGTTTCACGTAAAAAAGCTACTCTAAAAAAAGAGTCTTACTAGGAGATTTGGTAACCTTCATGCTCGATACTGCTCATTGCCCAAATCACCCAGTGTAGCCTTTGTAGCTCTGAGTACATAAAAGCGTTCTGATTAGGGGAAACTACCGTGGATGCGGGGAATCAGCAAAGGATTTTAGGCTATTTCATTGAAGAAGCTAAAGAACACCTAGATACCTTGGAAAAAGGGATTTTAGAGCTGCGAGTGGTTGTAAAAGATCCAGAGAGGGTAAATGAAATGTTTCGTGCTGCCCATTCAGTTAAAGGAGGGGCGGCAATGTTGGGCTTTGAAAGTATCCAAAAAACCTCCCACCGATTAGAGGATTCTTTCAAGATTCTCAAAGAGCATGAGATCAATGTTGACCGGAAGCTGGAGACTTTATTCTTAAAGGGTTACGACACTCTCAAAGATTTAATCGAACAACTGCAAGGTCCGTTTGGTCTTCGGGAAGAGGAAGCCACAAAAACGATGCAAGCGGCAGATCCACATTTCGCCCAATTGCAGGCTTACCTCAATCAGGTGGTGCGTGGTGGCGGCGACTCGTCACCAGTAACAGCAACTACTGCCACCGTTGAGAAAGCTCAAGGTAAGGTATCGTCAAACTTTGCATCTCAGGTGATGGAAGTTTTGAAACAGATGTTGCCACTGTTTAAACAAGGCGAGACACAAGCCAGCCGCCAAAAACTTCTGGCATACTGTAAGCGTTTAGCCCAATTAGGAGCGGGAATTGAAGCTTGGCAAAAGTTACTACAAGTTTCCTATAAAGCGATCGCTAATCCAAAAAATTCTTTCCAAACGCTGGCACCCGTAGTCATTAAGGAACTCAAGCAAGCTAGTGATGGGTTACAAGCTGGCAAAGGTAATGCCTTGGCTGCGAGTCCGGCACTACAGCAACTTGCAGGTGTAGCTACTGCTGCAACACCGGCTGAGAGTACCCCCTCTAGCCAGAAAGAAAAACCCACTGCTGCAACAGCTACCAGTGCTACTCCCAAACAGATAACACTGACGGTGGAACCCAAAGCTGCTGCCAAAGCTATCATCCAAGCTTTTGATAAACCACAATTAGTCCAATTAGTCAAGCTACTCGCTCAAGCGGCTCGCACTCCATCTTAAATGTTTTGAGTTTTAGGTGTTAGGTATTAGGTCAATCTTTAAAACCTAATACCCAACACTTACAGATCTACCACCTACCACCTACCACCTACTCCCTAACAATTCGCTTGCTCAGGGGGAAGTTTTACTGGTAGCTCGATGCAAAATTCTGTTCCCTCTCCAGGCTGTGAAGAACATTTCAGTTGACCGCCATGCTTTTCAACAATAATTTGGTAGCTGATTGACAAACCCAAACCCGTGCCTTTGCCTACTGCTTTCGTTGTAAAGAATGGATCGAATATCTGTTGTTGCATTTGAAGTGGTATCCCAGAACCGTTGTCTGCAATTCTGATCATCACTGTATTGTCATCTTCTACCTCCGTACTGATGCAGATGGTGGGAGAAAATGTTGACTGTTGCCCATTGCTGCAAGAACCCATGTTTTCTTCTGTGTCCTTCGTGCTAGATACCTCTTCTAAAGCATCGATCGCATTACTGAGGAGATTCATAAATACTTGGTTGAGTTGCCCAGCATGGCATTCTACCAACGGCAGTTCACCGTACTTTTTGACCACTTGAATTTGAGGTTGTCCGGCTCTGGCTTTCAGTCGGTGCTGCAACAGAAGTAAAGTATTATTAATGCCTTGGTGTAAATCGACTGGCTCCTTATCCGTCTTGTCTAGGCGGGAGAAGTTTCGCAGCGACAGAACAATCTGACGAATGCGTTCTGCCCCGATTTGCATGGAGTCCAAAAGTTTAGGGAGGTCTTCGTGCAAGAAATCCAGGTCAATTGTTTCCATCTCGGATTGAATTATCGGCACTGGCTGGGGATAAGACTGCCGATAGAGGTCAACGAGGTGCAGCAAGTGTTGAGTATATTGAGTCGCGTGAGGGATATTGCCGTAGATAAAGGAAACGGGATTGTTGATTTCGTGAGCAATACCAGCGACCAATAGCCCCAGACTAGACATTTTTTCCGTCTGAATAAGTTGAGTTTGAGTTTCTTGCAGTTCGTGTAAGGTTTGTTCGAGTTGCTCGGCTTTGTCTCTTAATTGCGCTTCTGATTTCCTTAAGGCAGCATCTGCTAGTTTTCGCTCCGTGACATCGCGGAAGTTGACAACAATACGAGACACGGGTGCATCCATCACTAAATTGCTATGAGTTGACTCCATGTAACGCCAAGAGCCATCTTTGTGCCGGAACCGGAATTCGCTGGACAAAGAAATTGTTAGGTTTTGGATAACACTTTGAAAGTTGTTTCTGACGGAGGAAACATCATCGGGATGAACAAATTCAAAGGTATTTTTACCCATTAATTCTTTAGGTTTGTATCCTAAAATCTCCTGGATCGCAGGACTGACATAGCGGATGCTTCCATCAGCCTCCAAAATTGTGATCAGGTTAGAGCTATTGTGGATGAGCGATCGCCATTTCGCTTCATTTTGTGCCCAAACCACAGCTTCCCGCTTGCGTTCTTCCTCCACAGCAATGGCAGCAGCAACAATCCCCATCAGCTTTTTGTCAGCTTCACAGGGAACAAAGTTGTGCCGATACATTACGGACAACGACCCGATATACTGCCCCCCACATTTAACCGCCTGTCCTAGATAAGTTTGTAATTGGTAGGGAACAATATAAGGATTGCTCTGGGCATAAGAACTGTTTTGCAAGTCCTGAAGTACAAAGACTTCCTCACTACCCCGCTCAATCACTTCCGGGCAGATATGGTTCTCCGGTTCGGCAACATTAGTGAAGTCTGATGGCGTGCGCCATTGACCTAATGACAAAAGCAAGCCTTGATGCAGTCGATTGTAGACTGCCCAAACTCCTCCTAGTAATTCGCCAGCTAGTGCTGTAAGTCGCGTTATGTTTTCATCAGGGTCTGAACCAAGGCTTAAAAAGCACTGATGAATTTTTGATAGTTGCTCTCCAGCTTTGAGATTGGTAATGTCACTCAAGGTGCAGATGATTTGCTCTACACAACCATTCGGACTGAGCTGCGGCTCCGTGTTAACTGATAGCCAAACCCGATCTGCGCCTTGTTGCTGCTGTAGCTTTTGTGGAGTCGTTCCAGGAGGTTCGTCCGTGGAGCGTTGTACGCTGAAACTCAACACGGCTGCATTCCGTGCCGATAGCTCCTGTGCAGCCTTACCTTGAGGTATAGGGATTAACGTTTCTGAAGCGTTTTCTGTGGGAGTAGTTCGTTTGGTAAAGCTGTTTTGGAAGAGGGGATGCTCTTGCAGGGTAGCTTTTTCCAAACCAGATGCGATCGCCTGTTGAGTTCTTGCTGGTCGATAAATTCCTAAAACCAAGTTACGTATCGATTGGCGAGCTGCTAATAGCAACAAAGCTTGCTTGGCGCGTGCTGGTGCAGACTGAAGTTTTAGCTGAAAAGGTGTTCCATCTTCTTGGATGACGTGCCAGTCTGGGTCAACTGGTGTTTGACCGAGCAGTTGGCTTTGGGTCAATCCCAACAAGTTGAGAGCTGACTGATTCACGAAGCGAATTTCACCCTGCGCTCCTAGAACCAAAACACCGATTGGCAAGTCTTGGAAGAGCGTTTCTGGAATGAGGCTACCCTTAGTGGCTAAGGCAGCGCTTTGCTGATCGAGATGTAAAGGTAACATTGCTTCTAGCCAGGGCACTAGGTGAATAGCTGGAGTCTTTTTTGTATTGACTCCTGTGTAACTTGTCGCGATGTGTAATTAGATACACCCTGGGGATGAACTTATTAACAATTCCGCCTTCAGACTGAAACGATACTTAGTAAAAACTTTGTCTCAGCGATAGAAGCACGCTTCTTGCAAAAGTTTTTACCTGATCGAGATATATAAAGTCTGCTTTTTAGAATTGTCTTTGCATCTACTTTAATTTTATAACTTTCTCATTTCCTGAGAAAAATCAGCAAGAACAATTATAAAATCGTAAAACTTATTATTGCTTTATAAATTCAAATATTTTTTAATACAAGAAAGAGCTTGATGAGTACTTGAGACAGCAAAAAGTGGGGAGTGATATCAATTTAGAAAGAGGGTATCTCAATTAGAAGTAAATCCGCAAAAAACTAAGAAAAATTATAGTGTAGCCAATTAACAGTTTTGTGCAGTAGCCAATAAACTTCACCGTATCTTTGATGACTCCTCATAGGTTCTTCACAGATATCAAGTTGAGGTCGCCCTAAAATTTTGTCAGGACGAATAGTCTTCTTATTTAGTTCTCATGAATGCTTATGCTATATTGTCACAAGCTACACTGAGTATAAGAAGGTTGCAGACGAATTTATTCAATCACTAAAGCAATTTTGCCAGTTGTTGACCCAGTTTCTAAGGCTTTGTGGGCAGGAGCCGCATTTTCTAAAGGGAACGTTTGGCTGAGGTGAATTTTGAGCTTACCTTCATCAATCCAAGCGGCACACTGTTTGAGAATCTCAGCTTGGTGCTGCTGTGCGGCAATGAGTCCTTGTAACATCGGAGTGAGCATCAGTTCAAGGCTGATACGGAGATTACGCGATCGCGCAATCTTCCAATTAAAATAAGCGGGGTCAGGCTCCAGAATAGTCACTACATCCCCATACACCCGTACCGCCCCAAAGGTGTCATAAAAGGTTTTGCCTCCTACCGTATCAAAGGCAAGGTCTACTCCTTTTCCCCCAGTCCAGTCCAAAACAGCCTCGGCAAAATCAGTTTGTTTGTAAAGGATACAGTGGTCAGCGCCCAACTGACGGACTAATCGCGCTTTCTCCTGAGAACCGACAGTCGTACAAACTTCTGCACCTTTAATTTTTGCTAGCTGGATGGCAACGTGACCAACACCACCTGCACCTGCATGAACCAGCACTCGTTGTCCGGCTTCCAGCCTTCCCCGGTCATATAAAGCTTCCCAAGCGGTGATTAGTACCAGGGGGGCGGCAGCAGCTTCAGCAAATGACACCGAAGCAGGTTTGTGGGCAACAAATCGCTCATCAACCACAGCCATTTCGGCATAGTTCCCCAACGTTGCCCCCAATCCACCACAGCAGAAATACACTTCATCGCCAACTCGAAACCGTTGGACTTTGCTACCGACAGCCTCCACAACCCCAGCACCATCACAACCTAAAATCGCTGGCATTTGGTCGGGATAAAACGTGCCGCGCTTGCGTAATTTGGTGTCGATGGGATTAACGCCTGCCGCCACAAGACGGACTAAGATTTCTGTGGATGTTTGAATCCTGGGGTCTGGGACTTCCAGAAGTTGCAGAACTTCTGGTTCGCCAGGGGCTTTCATCACAACGGCTTTCATGAGATTGTTCTTGTAGTTAAGGCATGGTGTTCTGATCAGAACTCTACCGCAACTGGGGGTTCGTGATAAAGCGATCGCACACAAAAGAGTTAAGTAGGTACGCCTTCAACAACCCCTGTGTCAAGGTGTTAGGTCGTAGGTAGTAGGTTTTCGGGGGAATTCTAGATCAAGACTTGGAAAGATTAGGAGGTAGGAAAATTTCTAACTCCAAGTAATTAGGTTGCGAGGTGAAGAACGTCTATTTAACTGCCACCAACACCTAACACCTACCACCTAACTAAAAATTGTAAACTTATGTAAATCGTAGCTCTCAGTTTTTATCATGATGTCCCGTCGCAACGTTCTCAGTACTCTTTTAGCTAGCTGTCTTGCCTTCCTAACTTGGTTTAATTTCACGCTTCCTGCTAGCGCCCTCGGTGGCAAGCAGCCCCCTCTCAATGAACCCGCACCAGAGTTCACCCTACCTACTAATACAGGTGATGGGGAAGTCTCGCTTTCTGGCTACCGGGGTAAGTGGGTGGTTCTCTATTTTTATCCGAAAGACTTTACTTCGGGTTGCACGTTAGAAGCGCGTCGGTTTCAGCAAGACTTGCCGAAATATATAGCTAAAAATGTACAAATTCTTGGCGTAAGTGCTGATGATGTAGATTCCCATGCAGAATTTTGCGAATCAGAAGGTTTGAAATTTCCATTGTTAGCTGATACGGATGGAACGGTCAGCAAAGCTTATGGTTCTTGGCTCGGTTCTGTCTCTCTGCGTCACACCTATATCATTGACCCAGAAGGCATCCTACGGGAACAATTTCTTGGAGTAAGACCCGCTATTCACAGTACCGAGGTTTTAGCCCGTCTCGATGAATTACGATTAGCTGCCTCGTAGATTATTAGCTACTCTGTCCTAATAAAATTCTAGGATTCCATACAAATAGGGGGTGGACATTTAATGTCCATCCCCTTTAATCAGCGCTTATCCTAAAACTGGCTCACTCAACCAACTGGAAAACTTAACAAAATTCCCTAGATTTACTGTCTATATGTAGTGGAACCTACTTCATTAGGGTCACGATAAGCTACTGGTTCTTGGTGTTTACGACCCAACAAACCAGCCAAACCGCCCAAACCTAATAAGCCTAACCAGCCCCAATCAAAACCATCATCTGTACTGGTATTATCAACGCCTTGAGTAGGAGCAGTAGTCGTGGTGGTGTCAGTGGTTGTATTGGAACCAGTATTGCTCTGTGCAGAGGCAGGTAGATTCAATGGGACAACAGCTACGCTAGCAGCAAGAACACTAGCTCCAACAAATTTAGTAATGTTTGAAATTTTCATGATTAAACTTCCTCTCTTCATGTCTTTAATTTATCCCTTGAAAAGAGAACCTGAATCCGTCTATAGCTGTAAACTCAGCCACCTCTGGATTCTCGCTGAAGAGATAGAGAAAGCCTTCGTTGAAGTTGAAGTTTTATAGCTTTAGCTGTATATACTTTTGCCTAAATCTATTTTTTTGTATCTAAGCGTCGCTGTAGCTGCTTCAAGGTTTGGTAGATCTCCGGAAGGCGGTTGTAGATGGCAGATGCTTTGAGATAAAGTTTGTGGGGAACGGCTGGGGTGCCACTGACAATGGTTCCTGGCTGTACATCATTATGAATACCTGATTTTGCACTCGCGATCACACCATCTCCAATTTTCGCCTGATTAGCAATTCCAACTTGACCCGCAAGAATCACGCGATTTCCAACCTTAACACCCCCTGCCATTCCAACTTGCGCCGCCATTGCACAGTTTTGCCCAATCTGACAACCGTGACCAATTTGTACTAAGTTATCGATCTTGGTGTTTCGGGCAACCCGTGTTTCGCCAACAGCGGGGCGGTCAATCGTAGTATTGCAGCCAATCTCAACGCCATCTTCTAACACTGTACAACCAGACTGTTCCATTTTGAACCAGCCTTCAGGGGTGGGAACAAAACCAAAGCCTTCTGCACCGATGACAGCGCCACTGTGAATTACACAGTTTGAACCGATT
>DATNQT010000267.1:0-24625 GCA_036703885.1 Candidatus Sericytochromatia bacterium | reverse complement strand
TTACAGAATTGCATTATTTTAGCGATTCAGCATTAGCTGTAGAAGCCGCTAACTCCTCTAAGCGTTCCTGCTGATCTTGACTAATGCAGGATTGAATCAGTGATTCCAAATCACCTTCCAAAACTGGGTTCAGTGAATAGTTTTGCCCCAGACGATGATCGGTAACGCGATTGTCTTTGTAATTATAAGTGCGGATTTTCTCTGAGCGAGAACCCGTCCCAACCTGCAATAGCCGCATCGATCTTACAGATTCTTGTTGCTCCTGTAGCTTAATCTCATAAAGCTTGGCGCGGAGAATCTGCATGGCTCGCTCTCGGTTTTGCAGCTGACTTCGCTCTTCCGTACAAAAAACGCGAATACCTGTGGGCTTGTGAATCAGGTCAACGGCTGTTTCTACTTTGTTTACGTTCTGTCCGCCAGCACCACCAGAACGAGCCGTTTTCATTTCTATATCCTTCGGGTCAATCTGAACTTCCACCTCATCAACTTCCGGCATCACTGCTACCGTTGCCGTTGAAGTATGGACTCGTCCTCCCGCCTCAGTCACGGGCACTCGTTGCACCCGATGGACACCTGCTTCAAACTTCAGCTGGCTGTAAACTTGGTCGCCCTGAATTTCCAGAATCGCCTCTTTGAAGCCGCCCATATCCGCCAGCGACTCACTCAGTAACTTGACTCGCCAGTTTTGAGTTTCGGCATAGCGCGAATACATCCGCACTAAATCCCCCGCCCAGATACTTGCTTCATCGCCGCCCGTACCCGCCCGAATTTCCAGCATGATGTTTTTGTCATCATGGGGGTCACGGGGCAATAGCAAAATTTTCAGGCGCGTTTCCAGTTGCTCTAGCTTTTCTTGCAGTTCCTCAACTTCCAGCGCTGCCATTTCTTGCATCTCTGGATCGCCACCAGCTTCTTTAAGGACGCCGCGTGCCCCCGCTAAATCTTGCTGAGTTGTTTTCCAGGTATCGTAAGTATTGACAACTTCTTCCAGTGAGGAACGTGCCTTCGCTACCCGTTGCATCTCATTCGGATCGGTAGCGATATCTGGATCTGCCAGACGCCGTGTTAACTCATTAAAAGTTTGCTCAACAGATTGTAGTTTCTCCAGCAGGTAGGTTTCAGCCATGACTCGTGCATTGCTCCATTGAAATAGCTTGGGTGCTCACAAACAAAAATACGACCCAGCAAGCTAGTTGCTGAGCGATCGCAAGTTTGCCAACCCGCTATTTCTCTTTCGACTGAGATTGATTAGCTGAAGCATCCTCATCGAGCATTCCGTACTTCCGCATAAAGCGCTCGACTCGCCCTTCGGTGTCAATCATTTTCTGCGTCCCCGTGTAGTAGGGGTGGTTGCCCGACCAAACATCAACGTGGAGTTCTGGCTGGGTTGAGCCAATGGTCATCACGACTTCTCCGTTGCAGTAGACCTTGGCTTCTGGATACCATTTTGGATGAATATCAGGTTTCGGCACGATCGCTCCTCTACTTTAAACTTTTGTCAATCTATTCTTAATTTTAGCTTTTAGCCGTTAGCCATCAGCTCTCAGTAAGAGAAAATGCTTAATCTCTACTGAGGAGCTGAACGATTTTATCGCTTCGAGTATTGTGGGGCTTTACGAGCTTTGTGTAAGCCGTATTTCTTACGTTCTTTTGCTCGTGGGTCGCGGGTTAAGTAGCCTTCTGTTTTTAGAGGCGAACGGTTTTCTGGATCTAGTTCGCACAAAGCTCTAGCCACTCCCAGACGAATTGAGTCCGATTGTCCGGTCAAACCACCGCCGTGGGCATTAACCAAGATGTCGTACTCATTTTCTAAACCCAAGGTTTCCAGTGGGGCTTTCGCCGCTGAGATATAACCAGAATTGTAGTTAAAGTAATCATCTCCCTGCCGTCCATTGACAATTAGCTGACCGCTACCGGGAACTAAACGGACTCGTGCTATTGCGTTTTTACGGCGACCTGTGCCCCAGTATACGGCGCGATCGCTTGCTTCTACTGCTTGCATTACTTATCTTCTCCTGGGATAGTCTGAATGGTTAGAGCTTGTGGTTTTTGGGCTTGATGGGGATGGCTGTCTCCAGCGTAAACTTTCAGCTTTGTAAACAGTTGGCGGCCGAGAGAATTTTTGGGCAGCATCCCCTTAACGGCTTGTTCAATAATCCGTTCTGGCAGACGGTCTTGCAGTTTAGCAAAGGTTTCTGTCTTCATCCCCCCGGGACGACCGGAATGACGGCGATAAAGCTTTTGGGTACGTTTTTTACCAGTAACAGCAACTTTTTCGGCGTTGACAACTATTACGAAGTCACCTGTATCCATGTGAGGGGTGTAGGTGGGTTTGTTTTTACCCCTAAGAATCATGGCAATTTCACTTGCCAATCGCCCTAGACGCATATTACTGGCGTCTACGAGGTACCACTTGTGTTCAAGGGAGGCTTGAGGGGGGAGATATGTTTTTTCCATCGGTCTTTTTTTGGCGCTTCAAAGGTTTTTAATTGAGGCAGTATTCTGCTGGGATAACTGTTGGCAAGAGAAATTTTGGCTGGGTATCAAACCAAACTTCTGGGGGAAAGGGTGAGTCTGGGTAACCGACACGCAACAAGCAAAGACCCTTGGCGGGTGCGGCGTATTTTACTTCTTCCCGCCGCTGATTGCTCCAGAGTTCGGTGAAATGTTTTGGGTGTAGCTCCCCCCTTCCTACTTGTACCAGCATTCCTACCAAAAGCCGCACCATGCCATACAAAAATCCGTTTGCCTGAATTTCTATATGAATAAATGGGTCGTTGCGGTAACATTCAGCTGCTTGGACATCTACCCAAGAATGCGATCGCCCCGAATTGGCTCGGTGAAAAGCCGCCAAGTGGTGCTTACCAATCAAGGGGGTTAAAGCGGCTTGAATTAGGGATTCATCTAATGGTGCATGATAATAATGCCAACTAAAGGGTCGCACAAACAAGTTCGGTCGAGCTTCACAATAGATGGTGTATCGATAACGACGCCAGCTAGCACTGAATCGAGCGTGCCAATCGGCTGCCACCGACGCTGACGCCCGAATTAGTATATCCTCAGGCAGCCTACTATTGAGAACTGCCGCCCACCGATGTGCTGGGATCGGACTAGTTGCATTGAAGTGTGCTACTTGAGCCGCCGCGTGGACTCCTGTATCGGTACGACCTGCTCCGTATAGGGTTACGGGTCGCTGTTCTACCGTAGAGAGGACTTTTTCAATTTCTTCCTGCACACTGCGATGGTGAGGTTGCCTCTGCCAGCCATAAAAATGCGTGCCTAGGTACTGAATGACCAAGGCGATGCGCAATTGGTTGTTTATTAGGGGTTGTTTGTTATTGGTCATTGGTAGGCGGTCATTGGCAAACAACAAACAACGCACAACGGCTTTAGACTAGTTCGATAATTGCCATTTCGGCATTGTCACCCCGACGCGGCACGGTTCTTAGGACGCGGGTATAACCACCATTGCGATCGCCATACCGTTCCTTGGCTCCCTCAAACAGGGCGTGAACTAATTGCTTATCGTAGATATAGCCTAATGCCCGACGGCGGGACGCTAAAGAGCCGTCCTTCGCTAGGGTAATCATTCGTTCCACTTCAGCTCGGATTGCTTTCGCCCGAACTTTAGTCGTTGTAATTCGACCATGACGAATTAATTCAGTTGTCAAGGCTCTCATCAAAGCCTTGCGTTGGTCAGCAGGCTTTCCCAGTTGTGGCACGCGACAGCGGTGGCGCATCTTCTTTTCTTCCTCCTTTACACTTCAAATAGGGACTTAAGATTGATAACTCGGAGCTGAGGAAAGGAGAGTGCGACTTTAGCGTCGAATTTTCCCAATCCCCAATTCCTGAGCTAGGTTTTTGCTTTCTCGTGCGGTAGTGTGATCCCCAAACGCCGTTGCAAAGCTTCAATTACTTCTTCGGCAGACTTTTGACCAAAGTTTTTGATCTCTAAAAGGTCTTCCTGACTGTAATCTAGCAAGTCGGCTACGGAGTTAATTTGTGCCCGCTTGAGACAGTTATAAGCTCGCACTGATAGCTGCAATTCTTCAATCGGAATTTGACCGTTTGGATCTTGTTCATCTGGATACTCGTCTTTAATCGACTCCAGATTAATATCTTTCAAAGGATTGAACAAATCCACCAAGAGATTAGCGGCTTGACTAAGAGCTTCTTGCGGGGTCAAACTGCCGTTCGTCCAGATGTCCAAAAGCAACCGATCTCTTTCTAAAGAGCCGTCAATGCGAGCATCTTCAACGCTGTAATTTACCTTATTCACAGGCATAAATACAGCATCGATCTGAAGAAAGTCTACAGCAGAGGCATCCTCACGCCCCCGTTCTACGGAGCGATAGCCTTTGCCTTTTTCAATGCGGAATTCCATCTCCAGTCTTGCCCCTTCTGCAAGAGTGGCAATGTACTGACCTGGATCGACAATTTCCACTTCCGAAGGTAGGTCGAACTGAGCTGCTCTTACGGTTGCGGGTCCTGTAATCATGACCCGACCAATCTGGGGCGCAGATGTATAACTTTTGAGGACAATTTCCTTCATGTTCAGTAGGATTTCCAGGACATCCTCTCGCACCCCATCGATGGTGGCAAACTCATGGTTGACACCGGCAATCCGGACAGCTGTTACGGCTGCACCTTCCAAATTTGACAGCAGCACTCGCCTGAGAGCGTTGCCTACTGTTGTTCCTTGACCGCGCTCTAGAGGCTCCAAGACAAATTTGCTATATTGACTCTGATTCTTCAGTGTTTTAGACTCTACACACTCGATCTGAAACTGCGCCACGGAGTAACCTCCCTTCTCCATAAATCCCCACAGAAAGCATCCAAGGATGCCCTCTTCTACGTTGCTCCTAACCAAAAATCCGGTGCAAGATGCCAATGAGCGAAGTCCCAGCGGGTTAGTCTAGCCAGGAAGTACTTCCCATCTGACACGTCTTACGAGCTGCAATCTACACAAAATGAGCGCTCAAACTCGACGCCGCTTAGGCGGACGGCAGCCATTATGGGGAATTGGCGTTACATCCCGAATCAAGGTAATTTCCAAACCTGCTCCTTGAATAGCCCGAATTGCGGTTTCTCGCCCAGCCCCCGGACCGCTTACCATCACTTCAATCTGACGCATTCCTTGGTCAATAGCTCGACGTGCCGCACTGTCAGCAGCCGTTTGAGCCGCAAATGGAGTTCCTTTTTTAGCACCCTTAAAGCCACTTGAGCCTGCTGAGGCCCAGGAAACTACATCTCCTCTCGTGTCAGCAATCGTGACGATGGTGTTGTTGAATGTGGACTGGATGAAAGCTACTCCATTAGGTACATTGCGTTTTTGCTTCTTTGCACCTGTTTTTTTAGTTGGTCGCGCCATGTCGCTCTATAAAACTCGTGTTGGTTGAATTGAATAAATTGTTTACTTCTTAGCGGCTGGCTTCTTCTTCCCAGCGATCGCAACACGCCGTCCCCGACGAGTACGGGCGTTGGTACGAGTCCTTTGACCCCGTACTGGCAGTCCTAGGCGATGGCGACGCCCTCGATAGGTACCAATATCTACCAAGCGCTTGATGTTCATTGACTCCCAGCGCCTTAAATCCCCTTCTACCTGATAGTTGGTTTCAACAGCGGATCTTAGGGCAGCTACTTCGGCATCGGTCAAATCCTTGACTCGTGTATCCGGGTTGACTCCCGTTGTTGCCAAAATTTCTTTAGACCGCGATAGACCAATTCCGTATATATATGTAAGACCAATTTCTACACGTTTATCGCGAGGAAGGTCTACACTGGCAATCCGTGCCACGCTTTTTTCTCCCTATTCTTTGTTTTGTGCTACAAATGAGTCTTAAGAGTCTAATAGACTAGCCTTGACGTTGTTTGTGCTTGGGATTTTGACAAATCACCATAACTCGACCGCGCCTCCGAATGACACGGCATTTTTCACAAATTTTTCGGACAGATGCTCTTACTTTCATGCCTTATTTGGCTCACACTGCAAGCATAACATTATATCATTTTGCGAAGGCGTTTATTACCCACTATTCGTTAATTTTTAAGTGAATAAAGATAAGCTTTCTTTAGTCCTATTTTTTACGAAGGCGATACGTAATTCTACCTTTAGTTAAATCGTAGGGAGTTAGTTCGACTTTGACCCGATCGCCCGGTAATATCTTGATATAGTTCCGGCGGATTTTTCCGGAAATATGGGCTAGGACATTATAGCTATTATCTAACTCCACTCGGAACATAGCATTTGGCAGGGATTCTGTTACCGTGCCTTCCATTTCAATTAAGTCTTGTTTAGCCAATGCGATCAAACCTCAATCTAGTTAACTACCCCCATACACTCCACACAAGTGGATGTTGAGCAAGGGAGTTTTAATATATTTTATCAAATGTTGACTCAAAGCGAATAATCTGCTTATTCAGGAGTAGGTCATTTGAAGGCGATGACTGATGAAACCAGCCTGCCTCTTGATCAGGAAAATTTTAGGACTCAACAAGCTGTTTTAGGGACTCTGCAACGTCCTCTAAGGGGCGATCGCCATTGATTGCTCTTAAACTAGAGCGATCACTGTAAAAATTAATCAATGGACTCGTATCACTGCGATAAACTTCTAAGCGTGTCCGAATGGCCTCTTCAGTATCATCCCCACGTCCTCGTGCTAGCATCCGCGTAACGACAACCTCATCCGGCACTTCCAAATTGACGCACTCGCAATTCTGGTTCGATTCCTGCAAGAGGTTCTCCAAAAAAGCCGCTTGGCTGAGATTACGGGGAAAGCCATCTAAAATCCACCCATTCTGAGCATCGGGTTGATTTAGGCGATCGCGTACTAAATCAAGGAGTAAGTCATCGGGAACCAGCAAACCATTCTCTACGAAAGACTGTGCCTTTTGACCGAGAGGTGTACCTTGTGCGATCGCACCTCTTAAAATATCACCCGTTGAAATATGAGGAATTTTCAAAGTCTCAGCCAAAAGTTTGGCTTGAGTCCCTTTTCCTGCCCCTGGAGGTCCTAAAAAGATTAATCGTGTCATCAGTTAGTAGTCATTAGTTATGGGTCAGGAGGTCATTAGTCATTAGCTGCTTGTGGCTTCTTCTAAACGACAAGCAGCTAATGACTAAAATTTACTGCTTGACCATTCCTTCATAGCGCTGAGAAATTACATAAGTCTGAATTTGCTTAGCCGTGTCAATGGCGACGCCCACCAAGATCAGTAACGAAGTAGCTCCCAGACCCCTAAATGTTGTAATATTTGTAGCACTCTCTACCGCTGTTGGTATCACTGCTACCAATCCCAGGAAAATAGCTCCCAAGAAGGTTAATCGGTTCAACACTCGCTCCACGTAATCACTGGTTGTCTTTCCTGGGCGAATGCCTGGAATACTTGCCCCCATCTTCTTCAGGTTCTGCGACATATCCACTGGGTTGACTATCAGGGAAGCGTAAAAATAACTGAAGAACACAATCAAGACTAGATAGACCAATGCATACAACCAGGGTGTTGGACCATTAGGGTTGAGATAATTTGCTACCTGATTCAGCGTTTGGCTAACTGGTGCTAAAAAACTCTTATCCCCGCTACTACTAGCTAATCCAGCAACGGAGGCTGGAACAACCAAAACAGCTGAGGCAAAGATAATCGGCATAACGCCTCCTTGATTCAGCCGTAGCGGAAGGTAACTGGTGCGTTCACGGTAGAGGCGACGCCCCACTTGACGCCTTGCCGAAATAATCGGAATTCGACGGGTTCCTTCTTGAACAAAGACAATTCCGACAATCATCACGAGGAAGACTAGCAACAAAATTACTACTTGTACCCCCCTTTCTCGACCACCTGTCTGAGCCAGTTCGATGGTTTGACCCAAGGTTTTGGGTAGAGACGCAACGATATTGACAAAAATCAACAGCGAGGCTCCGTTACCAATCCCCCGTTCGGTGATGAGTTCCGACAGCCACATAACAAACATAGAGCCAGCCGTTAGTGCCAGAGCCGTTTCCGCAATAAAGAACGGTCCACCGACACCATCTGAGGCATAGGGACGGAGCAATCCTAGGGTAATCCCTACACTTTGAATCACAGCCCAGACTACAGCTACATAGCGTGTGTACTGAGAAATCTTGCGACGACCCGCTTCTCCTTCGTCTTTCTGTAATTTTTCTAGAGCAGGAAGAGCCGCCGTTAGCAGCTGGATGATGATGGAGGCATTAATATAGGGCAAAATTCCTAAAGCAAAAATCCCTACAGCTTTGATACCGCCACCAGAGAAAATATCTAGGAATCCTAAAACCGCGTTGTTCTGGATATCGGCACCAAATCTTGCCCGATCAATTCCTGGTATGGGTAAAAATACTCCAAAGCGAGCCAGAATGAGCAGACCAACGGTAACAAGCAGCCGACCTCGGAGACCAGCGGCTTGCGCCATCTGCATAAACGTTTCTTGAGCGGTTGGGGCTTTGTCTCGACTGACAACCATAAAGGGCTACCTCTATAGGATATGGGAGTGATGCGATCGCTGAGGGATAGGGCAAGTCAGGCATTAAGCCTTAAATGACTTCACAGCTACCACCAGCAGCCTCAATTTTGTTGCGGGCACCAGCAGTGAAAGCAGCAGCTTTGATGCTTAGTGACACATTCAGCTCCCCGTCGCCAAGAATTTTCAACGGTCCATCATTTGCCGTGATCAAACCTGCATCCATTAGCGAGGTCAACGTAACCTCTGTATCGGCAGGGAGTGATGCCAACTTACCCACGTTAATCGTAGTGTAATGTTTGGGATTGACGACCGTAAAGTGTTTTAATTTAGGCAGACGACGGTACAAGGGCATCTGACCGCCTTCAAAGCCCGGTCGCGTACCGCTACCTGAGCGTGATTTTTGACCCCGCATCCCCAATCCAGCACTAGCACCTTGACCCGCAGCGATGCCGCGACCGACACGGCGTCGGCGCTTTTTGGAGCCTTTTTGAGGCACTGCATCATTTATTCTCATAATCTTATGAATTGTTGGTTATGGGTTATGGGTTATTAGTTGTTGGTCATTCTTGAAACAAATAACAAACAACTAGGCGTAGAGGTTTTCGATGGGAACGCCCCGCTCCTCAGCCACTTCCGAAAAGGTGCGTAGAGAGTCAAGGGCATTAATCGCGGCTCTGGCATTATTTAGAGGGTTATTAGAACCCAATTGTTTAGCGAGGATATTGCGAACCCCAGCTAATTCCAGTACTGTACGCACCGCACCCCCAGCAATTACACCCGTTCCAGGAGCTGCGGGGCGCATCATCACCTTTGCACCAACAGCTGCACCGTTAGAGGGGTGAGGAATGGAATTGGATTTGGTTAAGGGCACATCAATTAATTGCTTTTTGCCGTCGGCAACGCCTTTACGGACAGCGCCAATTACATCACTGGCTTTGCCAACGCCAACACCCACTTGACCGCGCTCGTTGCCAACGACAACGATCGCACGGAAGCTCAACTTTTTACCGCCTTTGACGACCTTGCTGACGCGGCGGATTTGAATGACCCGCTCTTGCCAGGTTGTATCTTTTTCTTTAGCGCGGCTAGTTTTACGACGATTTGGCATAGTTTTGTAAGGTGTTAGGTGTTAGGTGTTAGGTGTTAGTTGTCAGGTGGGCTAACTACTAGCTGACTTGCGATCGATAACTAACAACTTAACTTAGAAGTCTAGTCCAGCTTCGCGAGCCGCTTCTGCTAGGGCTTTGACACGCCCGTGATAGATATTGCCGCCTCGGTCAAAGACGACTTTTGAAATGCCTTTTTCAAGCGATCGCTGGGCAATTAATTTGCCAACCTCAACAGAGGCATCACAACTTGCCCCAGTTTTTAATTCTGACTTGAGGGTGGGTTCCAACGTAGAAGCCGCCGCTAGCGTATGTTGCTGATTATCGTCGATTACCTGCACGTAAATGTGCTGATTGGAGCGAAAGACGGCTAGCCGAGGACGTTCAGCCGTTCCGTTCACTTTGCGGCGCACCCGGCGATGCCTGCGCCGTACTGAGTCTTTACGAGTAAGCTTCATCTTTACTTCTTACCTGCTTTACCTGCTTTACGTCTGACCACTTCACCGAGATAGCGAATGCCTTTACCTTTGTAGACTTCTGGTGGGCGGACAGCGCGAATTCGGGCAGCTGTATTTCCCACAATTTCTTTATTGATTCCACTAACAATGACGTTAGTGTTGCCTTCAACTGCCAGTTGGATACCCTCAGGCGGGACAATTTCCACTGGCTTGCTGTAACCAACGTTCAAAATCAGGTTACGACCTTGAGTTTGCGCTCGATAACCGACGCCTTGGATTTGAAGACGTTTCTCAAACCCCTTGGAAACGCCCTCAACCATATTGAAAACCAAAGTCCGAGACAGACCATGACGCTGACGGGCAACTCTGGATTCATCCCGCCGCACCACCTTTAGCGTTTCACCTTCTTGCTCTACTGTTACTTGCTCCGGCAGAACCCGGTCAAGTTCTCCTTTTGGACCTTTGACAGCTATATGTTGACCGTCAATTTGCACGGTCACTTTATTGGGAATGTCGATAATGCGCTTGCCAATACGCGACATGACTCTTGATTGTCCTTTGTTAGTTGCTAACTGTTCATTGTTCATTGTTCGTTATTCATTGTCACGAGCCATGAGTGATGAACTATGAACTATTACCATACGTAGCACAGTACTTCACCACCAATGCCCTGACGCCGTGCTTCCCGGTCGGTCATGATGCCACTAGACGTAGAAATTATCGCAATGCCAATGCCGCCCAAGACTCTTGGTAATTCTTGACGATTAGAGTAAACTCTCAAACCCGGCTTACTAACACGCTTCATTGCTGTAATAATGGGTTGGCGGTTTTTGCCTTTGTATTTTAAAGAAACTACCAAGTGTTTTTTTACGCCTTCGCCAGCTTCTTCAAAATCAGCAATAAAGCCTTCGTCTTTGAGTACCTTGGCAATGCTGCGAGTCATTCTTGTGGCTGGTACATTTGTCGTTTGATGCCTCACCAAGCAAGCGTTCCGAATGCGGGTGAGCATATCTGAAATAGTGTCGTTTGCCGCCATTGTTCCTTCCTATGAATCAAGCGTTAGTTATCCCGGAAGGGCATTCCCATCTCTTTGAGTAAGGCGCGGCCCTCTTCGTCGGTATTTGCTGTTGTAATGATTGAAATATCCATCCCACGGATTTGATCGACGCTGTCGTAGCTTACTTCAGGAAAAATTAGCTGTTCTCGAATGCCAAGGGTGTAGTTACCTCGACCATCGAAGCTTTTGGGGCTAATGCCACGGAAGTCGCGAATTCGAGGGAGTGCCAAGTTGATCAACCGATCAAGAAACGCATACATCCGCCCAGAACGCAAAGTCACCATGACCCCAACGGGCATTCCTTCGCGAATTTTGAAACCAGCGATCGCTTTTTTTGCTCGCGTTACAACAGGTTTTTGACCCGTAATAATCGCAATTTCATTTAAAGACGATTCCAACGCCTTAGCATTCTGAGATGCCTCTCCTAATCCCCGGTTAACAGTTATTTTCACTAACTGGGGAACTTCATGAATGTTTTGATAGCCGAACTGCTCTTTGAGTTTTGGGACTATCGTTTCTTGGTAGACAGTTTTCAATCGTTCTGGCATAGTTTTTATCCTTTTCACCCCTGGGCTTGGTCAGGGAATTGATTATTGGTTATTAGTCATTAGTCATTTGCACACAACAAACAACTAATAACAAACAACTAATTAGTCGAGAATTTCACCCGTTTTCTTGAGCATCCGCACCTTACGACCATCCTCGTTAAAGGTATAGCAAATGCGACTGGCAATCTTCTGCTTATTGGAGTAAAGCATGACGTTGGAGCTGTGGATGGGAGCCTCAAAGGTGACAATTTGACCTGTTTCACCTTCCTGCTGAGGCTTTACGTGCTTGGTTTTGACGTTAACCCCTTTGACGATTACTTTGCTCGTCTTGGGTAAAGTTCGCAGGATTTCTCCCACTTTGCCTTTATCTCGACCACTAATCACCTGAACCGTGTCACCTTTCTTGACGTGCATTGTATGGCGCACTGAAGAATCTTTCGCGCCCATCAATTTGCTTGCCATCAGAGTACCTCCGGAGCCAAGGAAACAATTTTCGTGAAGTTTTTGTCCCGCAGTTCCCGCGCTACAGGTCCGAAAACGCGGGTTCCCCTTGGGTTACCGTCGTTGTTAATGATTACAGCCGCGTTGTCGTCGAAGCGAATACTCATACCGCTGTCGCGGCGCAGCCCCTTACGGGTGCGAACGATCACAGCTCTTACGACATCTGACTTTTTCACAGCCATATTTGGAATGGCATCTTTAACGACGGCAATGATTACATCACCCACACCGCCGTAGCGCCGATTACCAGCACCTAAAACGCGAATGCACATTAGTTTGCGCGCTCCGCTGTTATCAGCGACATTCAGGTATGTTTCTTGTTGAATCATGGGTGTTCCTCCTTTTTAGTTGTTAGTTATTAGTTGTTGGGCGGTGCGTTGTTAGTTCTCCAAAAACTAAAAACTAACAACAAGTCTTATGATTGAGAGGCTCTAGTGAGGATTTCAGCAACCTTCCAACGTTTGGTACGGCTTAGAGGTCGCGTTTCCTGAATCCGAACGCGATCGCCCTCTTTACACTGATTTTCCTCATCGTGAGCTTTGTATCGCTTAGTACGGACAACAATTTTGCCGTACTTGGGGTGGGGAGAGCGGTTTTCAATAGCGACTACGATGGTTTTGTCCATTTTGTCGCTGACTACTAGACCGACTCTTTCTTTAACTGCCATTAGGGTCTACTCCTCTTGGGCATCAGGTTTTTGGGCGTCCGTTGCTGATTGGGTAGCGGCGATTTCTCGTTCCCGTACCACTGTCATCAACTGGGCAATGCGATGCCGAGTGTGCTTGAACTGATGAGGCTTTTCCAGCCGTCGGGTTGCCTGTTGCATACGCAGCTGAAATAGCTCGCGCTTCGCAGCAAGAATTGCATCAGACAATTCCTGATCGCTTAGGTTTCTGGCATCTTGGATCTTGGGCAGAGGCATGATTTATACCTGTTCCCCTTCGCGGGTAATGAACTTCGTTTTTATTGGCAATTTGTTAGCTGCCAGACGCATCGCTTCGCGGGCTGTTTCTTCTGGAACTCCGGCAATTTCATAAAGAATCCGACCGGGTTTGACGACTGCAACCCAGAACTCTGGCGAACCTTTACCCGAACCCATCCGAGTTTCAGCAGCTCGTTGAGTGACGGGCTTATCGGGAAAAATCCGAATCCAGATTTTTCCACCCCGGCGGATATAGCGCGTCATCGCACGACGACCTGCTTCGATTTGACGAGCTGTAATCCACGATGGTTCGGTGGCTTGCAGAGCAAAGTCGCCAAAGTTCAACGTGCTACCGCGAGTTGCCATGCCCCGCATTCGTCCGCGTTGCTGTTTACGAAATTTTGTTCTTCTAGGACTTAACATAATTTGTCCTTTGTTAGTTGTCCTTTGTTAGTTGTCAGTTGCCAATGACCAATAACTATTCGTTTGAGCGATCTTCAAATTGCTGGCGGCGTCGTTGTTGACGGCGACGGGGTTGAGCATTTGTTGGTGCTGGTTGTTCTTCTTGACCAGGAATGATTTCCCCTTTGAAGACCCAAACTTTTACGCCTAAAATTCCGTAAATTGTTTTAGCCGTGCGGTAGGCGTAATCAATATCAGCTCGAAGAGTGTGTAGGGGCACTCGTCCTTCACGAGTCCATTCAGTTCGAGCAATTTCTGCGCCATTTAAGCGACCGCTCACCTGAATTTTGATTCCTTGGACATCAGCACGTTGGGCACGTTGAATTGCCTGACGTACAACCCGTCTAAAGGAAACTCTTCGCTCTAGCTGTTGAGCAATGTACTCGCCAATCAACCCGGCATCCGCATCTACCCGTGCTACTTCAATCACGTTGATGCGAATTTGACGATTGCTGCCCAAGGCGTTTTGAAGACCCGTCCGCAAATTTTCGATGCCACTACCACCACGACCAACCACTACACCAGGGCGAGCGGTGTGTACTTCTAGATCGATTTGGTCAGCTTTACGTTCGATGCGGATTTCGGAAATACCTGCGTTGTTGAGCTTGTCCTCAACATACTGTCGAATTTTATAGTCTTCTTGCAATACTTCTGGATAACGCTTGGTATCGGCGAACCAGCGAGAGCGATGCTCTTGAGTGATACCGAGTCGAAAGCCTATTGGATGTATTTTTTGTCCCACGAATCCTTCCTTTATGTTGTTTGTTATTTATTGTTTGTTGTTTGTTATTTGTGGCTAGGGTCAATGACCAACAACCAATAACTAATAACTAACAATCAATGCCCCAGGACTATTCATCGACTTGCGGAGAAACCGCAACGGTGATGTGACACGTTGGCTTACGAATTTGATAAGCTCGACCTTGAGCTCTGGGTCGGAAGCGCTTTAAGCTCGGTCCCATGTCGGCATAAGCTTTGGTGATCACCAAGGCAGCGGGGTCAAGACCCGAATTATGCTCGGCATTGGCAACAGCAGAGCGTAGGACTTTTAAAATGGGTTCGCAGGAGCGGTAAGGCATGAATTCGAGAATAATCAGAGCTTCTCGATAAGAGCGCCCTCGAATTTGATCGAGAACTCGCCTTACTTTAAGGGGAGACATTCGGATGTAGCGAGCGATCGCTTTGGTTTCTGCTGTAGTATCTATCGCCATAGTTTTCTTTCTGTGTAAGTAGAAGTTTGAGAGAACTCAAACCTTCTAACGACCTGCTCTGCGATCTCCTTTAGAGTGTCCCCGAAAGGTACGAGTCGGCGCGAATTCACCGAGTTTGTGTCCCACCATTTGCTCGTTCACAAAAACTGGGACGTGGGTCTTCCCATTGTGAACCGCGATCGTGTGACCTACCATCTGGGGCAATATTGTCGAGGCTCGCGACCAAGTTTTGATGACTTGTTTTTCGCCCTTAGCGTTAAGGGTTTCAATCTTCTTTAGAAGACTGTCGGCAACAAAAGGACCTTTTTTTAAAGAACGACCCATAATTTAACGTTGAAGTTAGAAGGTTGAAAGTTGGCAGTTGAAAGTTCTCACCTTCAACTCTTTAGGCTTGCCGCCCACCGCGTCCCCGTTTCGAGGATTTACGCCGACGACGGACGATTAAAGAAGTACTTTGCTTCTTCCGCTTGCGAGTTTTAGCTCCCAATGCGGGTTTACCCCAAGGTGTCACGGGACCGGATCTACCAATGGGCGCTCTGCCTTCACCACCGCCATGTGGGTGATCTACTGGGTTCATCACGCTCCCTCTCACCTCTGGACGCCGTCCCCTGTGACGGTTACGACCGGCTTTACCCAAGCTCAGGTTCCTGTCCTCAATGTTGCCGACTTGTCCAATCGTCGCGTAACATTCCCGGCGGATCATGCGGACTTCACTGGAAGGAAGCTTCAGGGTGACATAGTTGCCTTCTTTGGCGACCACCTGCGCTGTTGCACCAGCGGCACGGACAATCTGCCCTCCTCGTCCTGGTGTGAGTTCCACATTATGAACGCTCGTTCCTAAGGGAATATTGCTTAGAGGCAAGGCATTGCCAATTTCAATAGCGGCTTCCGGACCCGACACAATTATTGTGCCCACTGCCAACTTATCGGGATGAAGAATATAGCGCTTTTCTCCGTCCTGATAGTAAACAAGTGCAATCCGGGCATTCCGGTTGGGATCGTATTCGATCGCTACTACCTTGGCTGGGATATTGTGCTTATCGCGGCGAAAGTCAACGATACGATACAGACGCTTATGTCCACCACCGCGACGGCGACTGGTAATCACCCCGCGATTATTGCGACCCTTAGCGCGATGCTTGTACCGGGTTAGTGATTTTTCTGGCTCAGTCCGTGTAATCTCGGCAAAGTCTGAGATTGTACCCTGGCGAGTACCGGGAGTATAGGGTCGATAAGAACGAATGCCCATAACAAATATCCTTTACTTGCTCTCTCATTAGGGATTGGCGATTAGGGATTGGGAATGAAGGTCATTCGATGAATTGACACTTCACAAGTGCCGACTCTTCCCAGTTCCCCATCCTATACCTCCGGGAATAGGGCGATCGAGTCCCCTTCCGCTAAAGTCACGATCGCACGCTTGTAATGCGACTTATAACCAACAAATTTACCGACTCGACGTTTTTTACGCGGCGGACGTATGGTGTTTACACTTGTAACCTTGACATCAAAAAGGCTTTCGATCGCTGCCTTAATTTGTGGTTTTTTCGCTTTAAGAATCACTTCAAAGACATATTTGTTCTGCTCCAGAAGCAGGGTTGCCTTCTCGGTGACAATTGGGCGAAGTACCAAATCGGCAAGATCACGGGGGTTATACTCAATCACTGTAAACCTCCTGAATTTTTGCAAGGGCTGTGTTGGTTGTCACAATTTTGTCAGCAGCTAGCAAATCGTAAACATTCAAGTTAGTTGCTGCAATTAACTTGACCGTTGAAAGGTTTCGTGCTGACAAATAAACCATTTCTGCTAGTTCGGGCAGGATGATCAGAATTTTTGACTCAGCGTTGATACCCCACCGCCCTAAAGCTCCCGCCAACTCTTTAGTCTTCGGCCGTGGCATTTGGTCGGCAAAGTCCTCTACCACAATTAAGTCTTCAGCGCGACTTTGAAATGCTGTCCTGAGAGCCAAGCGGCGCTCTTTGCGGTTCATTTTTAGGTTATAGTCTCTCGGCTTTGGACCAAAGATCACACCACCGCCGCGCCATAGAGGTGAACGGTTCGAGCCAGCACGAGCGCGACCCGTTCCTTTTTGCCGCCAAGGTTTGCGTCCTCCTCCACTAACTTCAGCACGGGTTTTAGTAGAGGCAGTGCCTTGGCGAGCGTTCGTCATTTGCATCACCATTGCTCGATGAACAATGTGAGCCGCTGTCTCTTCTTTGGCAACTCGCAAGTCCAAGGTCGCTTGTCCGACCTCTTCTCCTTGCCAGTTCCGCACCACACAATCAACCATATCCTTAGTCCTTAGTCCTTAGTCATTCGTCTTTTTGTTCATGGTTCATGGTTCATGGTTCATGGCAACAAACGATGAACTCACAAACAATGACTATCGACCGACCTTTTTTGTCGGTGCAATGCTCAAAAGTGCTCCTGGCTTGCCGGGAACCGCACCTTTAATCAGTAATAAGTTGCGTTCAGCATCTACCCTTATTACCTCAAGCTTGCGAATGGTGACGCGGGTGCCGCCTAAACGACCTGCCATCCTTTTGCCAGGGAAAGTACGACCTGGAGTTGTTCCAGGTCCAGTGGAACCGGGTAGGCGGTGGTTTTTGGAACCGTGAGCCATTGGTCCGCGCTTGAAGTTGTGACGCTTTTGATAACCAGCAAAGCCACGACCAATACTAGTGCCAGTAACATCTACAATTTGACCGACGGTAAAAAGGTCTGCCTTGAATGCCTGACCCAGCTCAAAGGCACTGGTATCATCCAAGCGATACTCTCGCAGGTGACGTACTGGTGGGCTGCTGGACTTTCCAAGATGTCCCAGTTCAGGCTTGTTAAGCGCCTTAGGTTTGACTTCCTGGTAACCAACTTGAACAGCAGTATAGCCGTCCGTCTGTTTGGTTTTAAGTTGTGTCACGGGGCATGGACCGGCTTGAACGACGGTGACAGGAATGGCTTTTCCTTCTTCATCGAACACTTGGGTCATGCCGAGTTTTGTGCCGAGGATACCGACAGACACGGGTTTCTCCTTTTTAGACATTACAGTGAGGCAGGTTTGGCTCTACCTTTCAGTAAATCCGCTCTACCCCACAAACTTTCTCATCATGACCGACCAGATTGCTATCTCCTGAAACGAGGAGAATGCTTTTTTTCTGGTAGCCCTGTAAGACTTAGCAGCCAGATTCCGTGAGCCATTTTATTGGTCAGTACTGGCTAACAGCGTCGCCTTGGTTCGCCGGGACTTAAGTTATCAACTCACTCAGTATCCCTACGAGGCGAAATTGTAAGTACGCAGGTACCTAATCAGTCAGAAGCTGTTATTCAACGACCTTGCAGATTCTTCTACATCAGGAACACTTGTAGTAACCTCAGCACTAGGGCAGAGAAAACAAGTGGTCTGGCGTTAAAGAGATTCCGGTCTTGAACCTGCAATTCTAAAGAACAGCACCTATCTTTAACTCAGTCACGTCTGAGTGACCTTAATTTGGTCGCAATTTTAAATCTTACAATGATTTATCTACATTTGTCTATAGTTACGCTTCTTTTTTTGCATAGGGGGAGTTGAGCGGACGCAACTACCCATCACTTATAATAATCCCCAAATGATGATTAACAAAACTTAAGGCGTAATCGGAGGTAGAGATGGCACTAATTACGACTGGCAGCTCCTTCATAAAAGACTTAGAACAGTCGGGTGCGTTGGCAGCCTACGTGCCTTTGGAAGGTGGATTTGAAGGGCGTTATCGGCGACGACTGCGGGCTAAGGGTTACACCAGCTTGTGCATTAGCGCTAAAGGGTTGGGTGACTTAGCGGCGTATTTAACTGGCGTCCACGGCGTTCGTCCTCCCCATTTAGGGAAAAAAGACATTCGAGTTTATTACCTGCCCCCCGTCGTAGGTTACCAATTGGAACACCTACCACCTAAGTCTAAAGGGTTAGTCTTGTGGATTATTGAAGGCTCAGTTCTATCTCGTCAAGAAGTTGAATATCTAACTACTTTGCCTAAGCAAGAACCGCGAGTGAAAATAGTTGTAGAAGTAGGAGGCGATCGCTACTTCCGCTGGACGCCCCTTAAAGATACGTTACCTGCACTGGTGTCACCAGGGACTCCCTAAGTAACAAAAGTAACAGTATCTAGCTTTCTATCACTGGCGGCAATCAGCTTAATGTATTGATTGCCGCTTTGCTCTATCCCAAGTTAAATAGCTCGGATTCCGATTTTGATACCCTTGAAAAGTACCGAGCAGATTGGGGGATTGTTTTCATGCTGGAACAGCGTGACTATACATTAATTGTTGACAAAAGTGGCAGTATGTCAATGAAAGACCAGTCAGGTGGTAAAAGCCGCTGGGACATCATGCAAGAGTCTACCCTTGCGATCGCCACTAAGTGTGAAGAATTCGATCCCGATGGTATCACTATTTACTTATTTTCCGGTCGCTTCAAACGCTACGACAACGTGACTGCTAGTAAAGTTATACAAATCTTTAAGGAAAACGAACCATCCGGTCGCACTGACTTAGCAAGTGTCCTCCAAGATGCAACAAATAATTACTTTCAACGTAAGGCATCTGGACAGACGAAGTCAAATGGAGAGACAATCGTGGTCGTGACTGATGGTGAGCCAGATGATCGCAAAGCAGTAATGAAGGTGATTATTGAGGCGTCGCGGCAAATGGATCGAGATGAAGAATTAGCGATTTCTTTTATTCAAGTTGGTTCAGATGCCCAAGCTACCAAGTTCCTCAAAATTTTGGATGATGAACTACAAGGTGTTGGTGCAAAGTTTGACATCGTAGACACCGTTACCATTGATGATATGGAGGACATGACCCTAACGGAAGTCTTACTCAATGCCATTGTTGACTAAAAAAATCTCTGTTAACTGGGAGTCAAACTAATGGAATCTATAGATGATTTATTAGCGCAGGTTAAAGCTGAGTATCAGGAAAAAGAGCAAGGTAAACAATCTAAAAAACAGCCTTTATTTCAGGAAGAAGAATTCACATCACCACCTCCTGTACCACCATCTTTTCAATCCAAATCTATCGATCAAAATTGGTCATCCCCAGCTGATGATAGCTTATTAGCACAGATTAAGGCGGAGTTTGAAGAACAACAGCAAGCTGAAGAACTTAAAAAACAACAGCAACTAAGAGAAGAACAACTCCGAAAAGAGCAGCAACTTAGAGAAGAACAACTAAGAGTACAGAAAAGGGAACAAAGAAGACGAGAAGCCCTAACTCAGGAAGCAACCGAGTGGTTAAGAAAGTTAAATCCTCGTTCAGAAGAAGGTCTTTGGTTTGAAGAGTTTTCTTATTCCTATTCTTCTCAACTGGAGGCAGCTATTGATTATCTGCAAGCATTGCGGGAAACTCATCGATAAAAGCTAGTGTTTGAAGTTTGTGGAAGTTTTAGGGGAGTCGTATAGGCTTAAATTAGGAAACGCTGACAATCAAGAGAGGTTAGTCTCTAATGGGAGGTTCTGTTTTGGAAGACCGTGATTACACATTAATCATCGATAAAAGTGGCAGTATGTCAGCCCCTGAAGCTAATGGAAAAAGTCGCTGGGATACTGCACAAGAATCTACATTGGCACTGGCGCGGAAATGTGAACAGTTTGACCCCGATGGAATTACCGTTTACCTATTTTCTGGACGCTTTAGGCGTTACGACAACGTGACCTCAAGCAAGGTTGCCCAAATTTTTCAAGAAAACGACCCGATGGGTACGACTGACCTTGCTAGTGTCTTGAAGGATGCGATCGATCAGTATTTCCGGCGTAAGGCAGCAGGGCAAACAAAATCAAATGGAGAAACTATTTTAGTAATAACTGATGGAGAGCCGGACGATCGCAAAGCCGTGATGCGAGTGATTATAGAGGCATCGCGGCAGATGGAACGCGATGAAGAACTGGCATTATCACTGATTCAAGTGGGTAGCGATGCAACAGCGACTCGGTTTCTGAAAGCACTAGATGATGAACTCCAAGGTGCCGGAGCCAAGTTTGATATCGTGGATACGATTACCCTGGATGACATGGAGAATCTAACTCTAGCTGAAGTGCTGCTTAATGCCGTCAACGATTAAACGCTCAATACTGATTTTTTTTGGCATGGCATTAAAAAAAATTAATCATAGGCGGTGACAACGTCCCCGCTATTTTTTTAGGTCGTTCAGCAAGGATTAAACCACTAGATCTGGGGTTAGGCTGAGGAGAGCCTCGCTACATCTGTAGGCAGTAGTGAGGAATTTGGTGATCGCTTTACTGGCGAGGACAAATCAGCGCTCCCACCTCCAACTACAGCGATCGGTAAACTCTAAAATTTATTCTCCACATTTTCTTAGCAAGGTTTTAGCATATAGGGGTGACTGAACTGTACTATCCCTTTCATGCCTTAAGGGAGGGTCACTGGTTTAAGCTCATCTGCGGAGCCAGCTTCCAACACCTCCCTGCCGTTCGACATCTCACCTTGGCGTACACCCTTGCTGGTGCCGATTGCATTGATGTGGCAGCTGACCCAGCAGTGATTGCAGTGGCTAAAGACGCCTTAGAAGTTGCCGATGAACTGGGTTGTGCGGCTCAATTGCGTGGATTTAGATACCGAAGCCGCCCTTGGCTGATGGTAAGCTTGAACGATGGGGAAGACCCACATTTTCGCAAAGCCGAGTTTAATCCGGATTTGTGTCCATCAGACTGTCTCCGTCCCTGCGAAAGAATTTGCCCAGCCCAAGCAATAGTTTTTCCGAAAACCAATGAAGGTTTTTCTGGAGTGGTCGATAAACGTTGCTATGGCTGCGGTCGATGTCTGCCAATTTGCCCCGAACAGTTAATTTATACACGCTCCTACGTAGCTGCGCCGGAAGCGATTACGGAACTGATCGTACAGTCTGGCGTTGACGCTCTGGAAATCCACACGAAAGTTGGCAATTTTGAAGATTTTCAGCGATTGTGGAAAGCGATCGCTCCTTGGGTAGACCGATTGAAACTCCTAGCGATTAGCTGTCCCGATGGTGACGGTCTGCTCGATTATCTGCGGTCACTCTATAACCTGATTACGCCCTTACCCTGTCCCTTAGTTTGGCAGACCGATGGGCGTCCGATGAGTGGTGATATTGGCAGTGGGGCTACTCGTGCCGCTGTGAAACTTGCCGAGAAAGTCCAACGTGCTGGATTACCCGGATACGTACAGCTAGCTGGTGGTACCAACAACCACACCGTCGCCAAACTGAAAGCCGCCGGACTGCTTAAGGGATGGGGAGTTGGGAATGGGGAGTTGGGAGTGGAGGGACTTGGAGGACTTGGAGGACTTGGAAGTTCTGAGATAGTAAGGGATACTCAAAACTATTCTTCCCCCTCTCCCTACTCCCTACCCTATGTAGCTGGTATTGCTTACGGTAGCTACGCCCGCGTTCTACTTTCACCGATTTTAGATGAACTGGAAAAATTCAATGGGGAAGCAGTTGAGGCAAATCTGTCATCGCCTGAAAGTCTATATCTGGGACGGCTCGAAGAGTTACCAGATTTACTCTGGCAAGCTGTGGCGAGCGCGGACTCTTTGGTTTCCCAGCTGAAGTTGCCTCAAAAATTGCCACAGCCAATTCCTCATTGAGCAACAAGGTTTAGTCTAAACAGATTTTCCACCCCACCCACAGACAAGAGCAGCGATTGCTGTCTTTGATACGAGCATATGGTGAATTTTGACAGTATCAATCCCTCCGATCAACAACTGTTATCCAATCAAGAATCGCCCATTGTGCAAACAAACATCATTTCAACCAGGATGCAGGTTACAGACGACCTCCAGAAGTTACTCGACATTTTGCCAGAAGAGATTCGCTCATCATTGCAGCAACACCCGCAGCGAGACACTTTGATTGAGGTGGTTATGGATTTGGGGCGCTTTCCAGAGGTGCGCTTCCCCGGTACGGCAGAATATCTTTCCCAAACACCTATAACTCAGGAACAGCTAAATTATTGCGTCCACCGAGTAGGACACTTTAGCGGTGACAACCGTGCTGGAATCGAGCGAACCCTACATCGCATTAGTGCTATTCGTAACCGTCCCGGTGAAATTATTGGCTTAACCTGCCGTGTCGGTAGAGCCATCTTCGGGACGATTGGCATGATTCGGGACTTAGTAGAAACGGGTCAATCGATTTTGATGCTAGGGCGTCCCGGTGTTGGCAAAACAACTGCATTGCGGGAAATTGCTCGAGTCTTAGCCGATGATTTACACAAACGGGTTGTCATTATCGACACATCCAATGAAATTGCAGGTGATGGCGATATTCCTCACCCAGCAATTGGTCGTGCCAGACGGATGCAAGTTGCTCGCCCAGAACTTCAGCATCAGGTGATGATTGAGGCGGTGGAAAACCATATGCCAGAAGTCATTGTCATTGATGAAATCGGTACGGAACTAGAAGCACTGGCTGCTCGTACCATTGCCGAACGAGGCGTTCAGCTAGTCGGTACTGCCCACGGGAATCAGATTGAAAACTTGATTAAAAACCCAACCCTCTCCGATTTAGTTGGTGGTATTCAAGCGGTAACGCTGGGAGATGACGAAGCTAGACGCCGAGGTTCGCAGAAAACGGTTTTAGAGCGTAAAGCCCCTCCAACCTTTGAAATTGCCGTAGAAATGCTAGAACGGCAGCGTTGGGTGGTACATGAGAGTGTTTCGGACACCGTTGATGATTTGCTCAGGGGTCGTCAGCCGAATCCCCAAGTGAGGATGGTAACTGAAAGCGGTAATGTGACGGTCACTCGTGAATTTCCCAGCGCACCAGTAGCAACACCGCCGAACAGAAACGTACTATCCCATAGCCCGACAAGACCGAATGGCTGGCGTTCCTCTGGACAGATGAAGCCACTAGCGCGTCAGTCAGTAGAACCGTATTCGGAAAACAGCTACTTCGAGCAGTTGCTCGATAAGTCTTGGCATCAGCAAGAGGCATTTGGCAGTGAAGTCAGGATGCCCGGACCCAATGGTGAGGATTTGCCCTTACACGTCTACCCTTATGGCGTCAGCCGCCATCAATTGGAGCAAGTAATTCGTGTACTAAATTTGCCTATAGTCTTGACAAAAGATATGGATAGTGCAGATGCGGTATTGGGTTTGCGATCGCACGTCAAGAATCACGGCAAGCTTCGGTCAATTGCCAAAGCACGTCAGGTACCGATCCACGCCGTAAAAGCCAGCACCATCCCTCAGATTACTCGCGCCCTAAGACATCTGTTGGATATGGATGACCCTGGTATGCCAGAGGCTGCCGATTTGCGGTTATTTATGGAAAATGGGAGTGAAGACGAAATAGAAGCCCTAGAGGAAGCCCGCCTCGCGGTTGAGCAAATTGTAATTCCGAAGGGGCAACCCGTGGAACTGCTGCCGCGATCGCCAAAAGTTCGTAAGATGCAACACGAGCTAGTCGAACATTATCGCCTCAAATCTGACAGTTTTGGCGATGAACCCAATCGACGCTTACGCATTTACCCGGCGTGAACAGGGATGGGGAATGGGGAATGGGGAGTAGGGAGTAGGGAGTGGAGAGGCAAGGATAAGTCGTTAAGCTGATATGTAATAGACATTGAATAACCATTTCTCTTGTCTATCCTCCCTAAAGCTCCCGTTCCTACTCCCCATGCTCCACTCCCTAATCCAAATTCTCCAAAAACCCTTGACACTTTCCTATCCATAACTGCTAGGATAAGCAAGGTTACACCAATGGGGCGTAGCCAAGTGGTAAGGCAGCGGGTTTTGGTCCCGCCATCCCTAGGTTCGAATCCTAGCGCCCCAGTAAAAACAAAATAATCACAAGTCAAGTTTTTTAGGGGCGGGTTTACAAATATGTTAGGTAACCTGCCCTTAGGCGTGCAATA
>DATNQT010000266.1:0-3670 GCA_036703885.1 Candidatus Sericytochromatia bacterium | reverse complement strand
GTTTGCGCTCTGTAATATCTAAATCAATTCCGGTCATCTTCAGGGGTTTGCCCGTTTTGTCGTAAATAGCCTGACCTTTGCTTTCTATCCAATAAGTGTCTCCATCGGGGGAGACGATGCGGAATTCAATGTCGAAGTTTTCCCCCGTTTCAAGAGAGTGTCGGTCAGCTTGGCAAACGCGATCGCGGTCTTCTGGATGAACAATCCCTAGAAAGTCTTCGTAAGTACTACCCTCAGGATTAGAAGCTAGACCGGACAGTTGTTCAAGGGGATTTGTCCAAATTACTTTTCCGGTCGGAAAATTGCACTCCCAGAAGCCCATGCGAGCCGACTCCAAGGCAAGACGGAGTTGTGCTTCTCTTTGGTGCAGCTGATCTTCGGCAAGTTTTCGCTCTGTGATGTCTAAGTTAATCCCAGTCATCCGTACTGGTTTACCTATTTGATCGTAAATGACTTGACCTTTGCTTTCTAACCAACGAATAGTACCATCAGGCCAAATAATACGGAATTCAATGCTGTATCCCTGCCCCGTCTCAATCGCCTGTCGATTAGCTTGGCGAATGCGATCGCGGTCTTCCAAGTGAACAATTTCTAGAGACTCTTCGTAGGTAACCCCAGAAGGGTTGTACTCATATCCATACAATCGTTTGAAGTTAGTAACCCCAGTAATTTTCCCAGATTTAAGATCCCAGTTCCAACTGTCCATGCCAGCTGCCTCTAAGGTGAGACGCAATTGCTCTTCTGACTGGCGCAGTTGCTCTTCTGCTAGCTTGCGTTCAGTAATATCAGTACCGACACCAAGAACTTGATAGACTTGACCATCACTCGAAAGCAGCGGTTTTTTAATAAGTTGAAACCAACGAATTTCTCCCAAGAAGGTGCGATCAACCTGCTCTGGAATGAACTGCTGCTGTAACGTAGCCAGAGCTTCTCGATCTTGAGCAAGGAACTGAGGGAGTTCGGCTTGATTGGGACTCAACTGTGCATCTGTCTTGCCGAGTAAGTTTTCAACAGTTGTTCCATGAAACTCAGCAACAGCTTGATTGACGAGTACATACTTACCATCCCGATCTTTGACAAAAATCTGATTAGGATTGGTATCAATAACCGTTTGAAGAAACTCTTTTTGGGCGCTAAGTGCCTCCTGGGCAAGCTTTCGCTCGGCAATTTCTTGCTTGAGAAGCTGATTGGCTTGTGTAAGTTCGGCAGTGCGTTCAATTACCCGTTTTTCTAGTTCATCATAAGTTGGCTTGCACCTATTGATATCAATGCCAATACATTGGTTTTCTCCAGCTTGTTTGCCCTCAGTATGGTTACTCACGTTCCCGGACAGCCTCTTCCATATGCTTCTCTTAAAGTAGTATTCCCATAGATAGATGACTTTGCATCAAAAAATACTGATTATAACTAATCTTTTTCTAAAAAATTTAAAAAATGCCTGGACTTCTTATCGGGCTTACTATTGCGCTTCTAAATATCCTTTAAGTCTCTATAAATTTCGATAAGCTGGATAGATATGCTTCCTCCTAAGGAGGGAATGATGAAAAATCTAACAGCTTTTTTGCGCTCCACTGGGCTAATGTCTCTTAAGCGATCGCCCTACGCCCAGGCGACGCGATCGCTTCAGCAATTTACATCCATTAAGCATCCTATCTTTAAACACTTAGCCGCCTCAGCCTTGGCAAGCATGGCATTCGCTTCAGTAGGAACAGGTCTAAAACCTACCCTGACTCAAGTCCTACCTGCCACTCCCCCAATAACTTCAACGGCAGCTAAACCGAATTCTACAGCCGTTAGCAACCCAATTTTTGCTCAAGCACCAACCCCAGTGTCATCGCTTGCTGCACAACTGCAAGCCAATGGTAGCCAATATCGGACAATGGCTCTGTTCGATCCTGGAACCCTCATCCTTGTTGGCGTAGCAGGCGCGATTGTTATCTGCGTTCCCCTGTTCTTTGGAGGGCTAGTCGTCATTGGCGAACGGGAAGTCGGTATTGTTGTTAAAAAATTCTCCCTCAAAGGTCGTGGACTTCCTCCAGGACGACTAATTGCCCTTGACGGGGAAGCTGGATATCAAGCCGACACCCTCGCCCCTGGTTGGCACTGGGGCTATTGGCCGTGGCAGTTTTCGGTTCGTAAAGAGGCTGTCACCATTGTTCCTCAAGGGGAAATTGCCCTACTAATTGCGGCGGATGGAGCCTCCATCCCACCGCAACGCATCATGGGGAAAGTTGTCGAATGCGACAACTACCAAGATGCTCGTAAATTCCTGCTGGGGGGCGGCGAAAAAGGTCGTCAGATGGGACTACTCACCACAGGAACTTATCGCATCAACACCGCTCTATTCACGGTGATTACGGCGGCAAACGCCACTGCCAATGGCATGACACCAGATCAGTTGCGGTTGTACAGCATTTCTCCTGACAAAGTAGGTATTGTCACTACCTTTGACGGTATCTCGATTGAAGAGGGTGAAATTGCCGGGGCGATTATTCCTGGTCACGATAACTTCCAGAATGCTCAGGAATTCATCAATGGCGGTGGACGACGCGGCTTACAGGAACAAGTACTCCTCTCTGGTTCTTGGAACCTGAATCCTTGGTTTGTCGGCGTTGAGCAAGTCCCCATGACGGAAATTCCGATCGGCTATGTGGGCGTTGTGATTTCTTTTGTGGGCAAGACGCAAGAGGATGTCAGTGGCGCAGCCTTTACTCACGGGAACTTAGTCAATGTTGGTGATAAAGGCGTGTGGGTGACACCACTTTACCCTGGCAAACACCCACTCAATACACGAGTATTAAAAATTGAACTCGTGCCAACAATTAATATTGTGTTGAACTGGTCAGGCACAACAGAGCGACACAGCTACGATGCAAACCTCGCGGCGCTGAATGTGACTTCTAATGATGGTTTTGCCTTTGATCTAGAAGTGGCTCAGATTATTCATGTGGCAGCCTTGGATGCACCGAAGGTAATCTCTCGTGTTGGTGCGATGCAGAATCTGGTAGATCATGTCCTGAAACCAACGGTAGGAAATTATTTCCGGAACTCCGCTCAAGCCTACACGGTACTAGATTTCCTCGGCGCTCGCAGTGAACGACAGGTGGAAGCGGCTGAGTATATTAGGACGGCAATTCGCGCCTACGATGTGCAAGCAATTGACACGCTGATTGGTAAAATTGTGCCTCCTGCGGAACTAATGATGACCCAAACGGATCGTAAGATTGCACAAGAGCAACAAAAGACTTACGAAGTGCAGCAAATGGCACAGACTCAGCGCCAGCAGTTGGTAAGAGAAACGGCGATCGCAGATATTCAGCAAGATATTGTGAAGGCTGAACAAGGTGTAAGTATTGCCGAACTGAAGGCGCAAGCGCGAGTTAAGGAAGCCACAGGTGAAGCGGAATCGATTCGGGTGACGGGAGAGGCGAAAGCCCAAGCGTATAAAGCAGGTGTCGTCGCTTTGGGTTCGCAGGGTTATACAGCATTACAATTAATGCAAATAATAGGCGATCGCAGCGTGCGTGTTGTTCCAGATGTTGCCGTCAGTGGCAATGGTGGCGGTGCTGGATTGCTCGATGGGTTGCTAGGAATGATGATGCAAGAGCGAAATGGTAAAAAACCTAGTCAATCTCAGTTAAAGTCACCTCCTCCAGCAGCACCCGACTCA
>DATNQT010000265.1:0-26239 GCA_036703885.1 Candidatus Sericytochromatia bacterium | reverse complement strand
TACGCTCCCTTGCTGCCAGAAGTTATCCAGACTTAGCACAGGCAATTGAAGATGCGTTCAAGAAAGTATCATTACAAGACATTCACAACTGGTTTACTCATTGTTGTTACTATACCTCACTAGACTAGGAAACGCTATATCGTAAATCACTAGGTCAGTACGCCGCGTAAACGCTTATAGGGGCTGGATTTCTAGCCCCTAATTAAATCTTTTACCCACCCGAAATAATGAAAAACAACAACGGATTGATAATCGGTTCAGGTTTGGCTGCATCCCTACTGGCTTTTGGGGTTACATCAGGGCTAATCAGTCTCAAAGACGCCTCAATCGCTTCACTACTTGCAGCACCCGCCGCTTTAATTACCCATATAGTCACTGATTCCAAAGCACAAAAAGCAGTCAGAGAATCAGACTCGAAACTCTCAAAAGCTTTACGAGACTTGGATACAGCCAAGCAAAGTGTCAACAAAATTCAAGACCTGGAAAACAAAGCATACTACCTTAACCTGAGTCTTGACGAAACCAAAAAAGCCCTTGATTTAGCTGTTGTAGAGCATGAGAAAGCATATAAACTCAATCAGGTAATGAGGGAGGAAAAAGGTGTTTTGGCTGGGCAAGTAGCCGCCTTCAAGAGCGAGATTGAGCAACTACAGTTAGAGATTGAAGAGTGGGAAGAACAATTTAGCGATCGCGTTGAGTTAGCCGCCGATGCCAAATTCCAGGTAGCCAAAAAAGCAGAGATTCAAAAGATTTTTGACGAGCATGACGCCATTACATCTCAGGCGATGCAACTATTTCAGGAGTTGCAGCAATGGGGTCAGAAGGTTGCTCACGGTCATCAAACCAAAAGAGAGATTATCCAAAATTTGGCAAGGTCTTACAACGAGAATCTTTTAGATTTTGGTGAGACAGTAAAAAAAGAACATTCTGCTTACGTTGCCCAGATTGAAATATTGAATGAGCGGGTAGGGCAACTACAGCACCAAATTAACGGTGATTTACTTGAGCCGGAATACTTAGAGTGTGGGTTTGACCAAAACGGACGAATAGCAAACGCGATCGCAGAATGGCTGTGGAATCATCATAAAATACCCCTCAAGGTTACAGGTTTTGAGGTGTCAAGTGATGTACTTACCGCAGGCTATACATACCCCCGCTCTATGCCCCTAGAAGCGCTAGTAAAGCAGGTTGATGGAGATTCATCCCAGATAGCCCGTTCACTTGGTTTATATGCCATAGAGAAGCCACACAAGTTAGAGATAGCTGACGTGTTCACTGTCAAAGTTCGCAGGGAAAGACCAGCAAGGAAAGCTGACAAGGGTAGCCTCTATCGCAGTAAGGAAGAGTTTGTTAAATACGTGCTTTCCCAGCCAGTGAGACTGCGGATAGTGGGAGAACCCGGAAGCGGCAAGACACCTTCAACAACAGTGCTGCTAGGTCACATCCTTAAGCGTGGCTTTCTCGAAGCGAATACCCCAAACGGTAGAAAGCTGCCTTACTGCGTTGTAGAGTCTTGCAATCCCCTAGCAGGTATCAGCGTTAAGAATGGTGATGAGTTGGACTTCTGCCTATCTTGGAACGATGGCAAGAAAGGATTTAAAGGACTGGCTGAAGAATACCGCTTTCGCAAAAATCCAGCCAATGCAGAGTACAAAAACCAAGTTGGTTATATCTGGGTTGCTGATGAAGTTGATGTAACAATGGCAGACCTAACCAAGGAAGAAGCCAAGCCATTTAAGGACGCTCTTAAGGATGGTGGTCACATCAATTTAGGCGTCATTGTCATGGGTCAAAGTGCTAACGTTTCTACCAGCAAAGGACTAAGCATTGATGATCAAAAGATGTTAACCAACATCTACATTGATGCCGTTTCAATCCGCACGTTCTTAACCCAGTATGGTGAGCGCTTCTACTCTAAGAGGGCAGTAGAGAAAGCACTGGCAACGCTGGAAGAATTGGAGTTAGAGATTGAAGAGAAGAATGAGGTTATTTGTGATACCGCTAGAGAGTTTAGGATTGCAATGGTAACGGCTAGCCGCTCACCAGTTTTCTATCAATTACCCTACTTCGACAGCGTTGAAATTGACACTCAAACCTATCATGAAACGTGGGATAAAGTAGCACTGATCAGAGCATCACAGCAGCAACCCGTAGCAACTGCGGATAAGCTAGAAGCCTTGCTAGATATAGAGGTTGCTAGCACCGTTGCTGGTGCTGGTGCTACCCCTACGCAGGTTTCCTGTCCCCAGTGTGCCAGCACCGTCAAGCGTAATGGCAAGACCTCTACAGGGGTTCAAAAATACCTCTGTAAGAACGCTGATTGCAAGCATGGATTCACTCCAATACTTCAAAAGAAAAATAAATGAAACCATCTAAAAAACAGTGCTATTGCTGTGATCAAATAGCAACAACACAAGATCACACCCCCCCTAGATGCTTCTTTCCTAAAAAAAAGCATCTTCCCAGTGGCAGTCCTGATTATAGAAGTAATTTAATAACAGTCCCCTCATGTTCTAAACATAACAATTTAAGGTCTAAGGATGATGAATATGCAGCAGCCGTGATAGTAACCAATTCTGAAAGTGATCTAGCATTTTCCATTTATAAAACCAAGTGGTATCAAATATTAATAAGAAATGATGAAGCTTTATTAAAAAGATTTTTATCAAGATCAAAACCTATAATAGCTATTACTCAAGAAAATAACATACTGATACCCTATGATACTTTAGCTATCGCATATGAAGTAGAGCGTATTTATAGAGTTATTGAATCCACGGCTAGAGGTCTTTATTATCATGAATCAAAAGGACAGTATAAATGGACTGAAAAATGTATTGTTAAAAGTCCAAATTTTTTAACAAGAGATTTGAAAAAATCAAGTTTCCATTATGAATTAGATGAAATTAGTAAATGTTTCAGCCAAGGAGAAAGACACCCTGAATTAAAATTATCAAAAAAAGGTTCTCAACCAAGTGTTTTCTACTATCAAATCTTTAAAGCTAAAAATGGAGATACTTTAATCAAAATGGTTTTCTACGAGGATTTTATATTCTTCGCTCGCTTGACCGCAGAAACAACTACTCCCATTCATCTACTCCCATTTTTTTAGTTCGCTAACGCAACTAGGGTGTCCCTAGAGTAACGCTAACAGAGGTGGACGGCAGAATCATTCTAGAAAGTTAAACGACCTAAAATAAACCTATTGGGGCTGACTTGCACCTAGAGCAACTTGGAGCGGTATCTTAGGCGATCGAGAATTAGCGCTACTCGTGGGGAGTGAGGCGATAATCCAGCGTAGGGGCGTCGTCGGGTCGTTGGATTATCGCCTCATGCAGGCGTAGGGGCGGCGGGTCGGTCGGGTCGCTGGGAAAATGACCGGAATTCTGGTCAAAAGATTAGAGATATCGCACTCCTGAAACCTCATAGAGAGGAGACGTTGAGAAGTTTCCTCATTCTGTCCTAGCGACCCATGAGAGCCACAGGAAAGGGTAGCGAGTAGAATACCACGGTCAAGCGCTCATAGGTCATTTTCGAGGGGCTAAAGGCGATCACCTTTTGGGTAGTCGGGTTGCTTCGAGTCATACGCCTAATTGGAAAAGCGATCGCTCGTTTTCCGCAAAATTTAACTGTCAGCCGTCCAGAGGGTAGCTAAGGGTAGGTTTTTGGGTCTAGGTCGTGATAATAGCAACATTTACCGACGTAAGACCCCTCACAAGACTCTCCACTATGACTAATCATTGATAACGCCGCTACAGCTCCCCTAACCTGTTCTGGCTTCACTTCAAGATACTTCTGCAACTGTTCTAGATTGTTATGACCGCTGATTTCCTGAATTACTCTCAGAGGAATACCAGCATTTGAGAGTTGGGTTAACCCGGTGCGTCTAAAACTATGAGTGCTACCTCCCTCAATCTCGACTCGATTCATAGCTTCTCTTAATATCCTTGCGGCTGAATCTGAGTTGATATGGTGAAGACCGTGCCGACCGGGAAACAGATAACCGCCTTCTGGATGTCGGTAGGCTAGTAGCAATCCCCTCAAGTCTTCAATCACAGGTATGGAGCGAGTAGCCAGCTTCCCCTTCGTGTTTCCCTTGCGGATTAGTAGTTCAGGTCTGACTTTCCCCTTGCTGTAGACATCCTTAACGTTCAAGGTACAGGCTTCATTGATGCGGCAACAGCAGTAGAGACAGATGCCAAACAAAGCGCGATCTGCTTGCAGCAGCGCTTCGCTATCGCGATTATTCTGTAGTCCCTGACTAAAAAGCAACTGAATCTCAGCCTGAGTGAGAATCTTGGCTTGACCGTGGTGATCGATTTTCATCCCCAGAGCATGACAAGTTTGGAGTAGTAGCAGCGTTGACGAGGTGATTTTAGTGGGGTCAGAAAGCGATCGCCTTTTGGGAAGCCTAATCAATTCCAATCAGAAAGCGATTGCAACCCAGAAACACTTTAGAGAGGGGACGTTGAGATGTTTCCGGATTCCGCTCTAGCAACGAACGAGAGCCAAGGGAAAGGGTAGTCATTAAGGATATGCTTGTAGCTGATTCTCGTGGGAGCTAGCGCGGGTACGATTGCCCGTTCTGGTCTGAGATGTGATCGCCTCACCACATAAAGTAGCGAACGTCACTTTGGGATATAATCTGCTGATGTTGGGGTTATGTGATTGAACTGTCGAAATGCTTATCCAAGCTATATTTTGGTAGTTTCCGACCCCGTTGTTGAAGGTTTTTGTGAGAAATCCGGGGTTGAGGAGTGGAAATCCTGTTCCCTCTTAACTTCGGGTACTGCTGTAAAAAAACAAGGGTAAAAGCAATGAATACACCATTTCCTGAAGTCGTCGGAAAAGTCATCTCTAGTTTTGAGATTGAGCATTCCGATTCAGGAAGCGCAGACGGTATCAAGGCTGTCATCGTTTCATTTAACGACGGGTCACGTATAAAGATAGAATTTCAGGTCGGAATTGCTTCGACTAGTATGGTAGCTTGAACTCAGTTTTCAGATATTGTAAATGAGATACAAATAAAGGGAGGTGGGAGTCCTCGAAAATAAAGATGCCGATGGTAGGTTCATCCCTTCCACTCCGCTCCCAGTCTAATCGCGCGTCGGGTCAGACATCAATTGCCAACCTACTGCCACTCTTGATGAGCTGTGAGCCACGGGAAGGGGTAGTGTGTAGGATTCTGTGGTCAGAGCCCTTGTCTGGCGTTTAGACTAACCCGCTCTAACTCAGCTTCGCTGAGTGGAGCGCAAGCAAACCAGTGCTGATTTGTGGAAATTAAACCAATGACAAATTGACTCAGCAGCACTGAGTGGAGCACAAGCAAGTGAAAGGAAAGATTATTAACAGTTCAATCTGACTTTAAGCGTCGTTTTTTGACTTTTTTTGTACCTTTTTTGACAACGGGATAGCGAGTTCTTGGCTGTCGTTGCTTGCCAGTCGGCCAGCCAGGAGACTTTCCACGAGGTTTGGGAGGATGTGCTGGTGTTCCCATCGCGGCTAAAACTCCACCCATTGCCTGAGCAACCCGACCGGGAGTGAGCTGAAGCTGAGAGTGTTGCCAAGGGAGGGGTTTGTCAGCAACAATCTCGTGAGCCAACCAGAGTTCCCAACTCAGCAGTGGCATCAAATCACTCCACCGTTCACACTGTTGTTTAGTACTGAGTTTGGGCAATGTCCAATGAAGGCGCTGCTTGATGAAGCGGTACCAGTGGTCAACCGTAAAGCGTCGCAGATACAGTCGCCAGACTTCGCTCAACGGCGGCATTTCTTCACCCACCCAAACTAGCCACAAAGGCTTGGAGACTTTGCCAGAACTCTTCTCGTGAAGGCGTCCAACTTGCAATAGTAACATTGGGTACTTAGCACAAGCCCGAAAGTGCAAATCTCGCCACAGGTGAATGCGTAAGCGCCCCAGCTTAGGGTCATCTACCTCCAAGCTCTCAACGGCCTGTGTCCAGGTTGTTTGGTCATTGAGTTTAAACTTATCACCATGAATACGGGGACGACCTTTGCCCGAATAAGCTGGTGGTGCACCCCACAAACAAAGATTGGAACGCAAGCGAATTAACTTGTCAGCCGCAATCTCGGCCGTCTTAAGGATAAAAGGGGCACAACCATACTCACTATCCCATAGAGTTATTGGTCGAGCGGGTAGGTATCGACACACTTGTGTGAGTTGCCAAACGGCTTTCTGAATTGGGTTTTCCCAGCTAGTAATTCGCTCATGTCTCAAGGGTAATGCCCAACTGCCAGTTGCTTCAGGTATCCAAGCCAGGGTACTGTATCCTTGACCTTTGGTAATTGGGCGATTACCTGGTACGTTAGTGCAGTAATGCTCAATTGTTCGTTCTTGGAGTGTCACTGCATTGGGTCGAGGCCAGACCGTATGGTCGCCTGCTAGTAGGGGACGCACATCTGTTGGCATTTGTTTGATGTACAACTGCATTAGCTTATTACGCTGGGGTCGGCTGTCCTGCAATGCCTCGTAGATACTGGGCCATCGTCGTCGGAAAACTGGACTAAGGGACAGGTCAGCAAGGCAGTAGGCAGTACGCGTCAACAGCACTGCATCCGTTAGCTCAAATGTCGCATCACGAGCTTTTCCTAAGTGCTTGTAAGCCTCTTGACGAAATGCTTTGAGTTTGTCAAGTTCCATATTGGCAGATGAGAGTTGGTGGTACTTCTCTCAACTTCTGCCAGACAGGAGCAGTTAGTGCAAGTCATTAGCTGCTCTTGGCAGTCCTATCCATCTCATCCAATTCATTTTGAAACGCCAATTGCGCTCCACTCAGCTTCGCTGAGTCAGAGCGCTTTAGTCTAAACTCCAGACTTTTAAGACAGGAGTCAGAACTGCAATCAAGGCGATCGCTCCAACGTTCTTACCGTTAAAGCTTGGGGTGGCTGTGAATCTGGAGGATAGAGAAAGTCTACCTTCACCAATCTGCGATCGCCTGGTGGCATATTCAAGGTTACCAATGGTTCGCCTTGCTGACCGCGTCGCTGCACCAGATGGAAATATACCGTGCGAGGAATCCCTTGCTCGTCGTTATAGCTAAATTGAACAGTTCCCCGAAAGAAGACTTGCTGATCTGGTGGTTGCAGAAAGCGCAGTTCATTTCTCTGATTTTCTCGTTTGATCGGCGTCTGAATCGTTAAGGTAACAATTTGGCGATCGCGGGTATTGTTGAGTAGCGGTAAGGTCAGACTATAGTGAACTCCGTAGTTTCCATGAGCCAGATAAGCTGTATCAGGGTAGCGCACCAGCATTGGCGCACTTTGAACTTGACCCGTGCCTAGGGTGACCATAGGGATGGTACTTAGGGGATAAGAAAAAGCTTTGCCCCGTTCAGGAATGTTGAGTTGTCGCGCTCCTGGACGCTCTACGAGTTCCGTTCGCCATTCGGAACCTTGAGCCACGCCAGCAACGCGACCGTAAATAATCTCCGCATTGGTAGCTTCAGGAGGTGTAGGAGTGCGATCGCGCGGTCCTGCTAAATTACCACTATCCAATAGCTTCTGCCATTCTTCCAGATTCGGCGATCGAATAAAAGGGGGCGACGGCGGGTATAGAAGAGTGAAAATATCGGTTGGGTCGTACTCAATATTGAAATCGGTCTGAGCAATCATCCCTAAAGTCGCCATATACACGGGTTGATTGCTCCGTAACCGCATTAATGTGGTTCTAGCATTGCCTAGGGCAATGGGTAAATTAAACAACATCTGGCTCTTTCGAGGTGGAATTACGATTTGGGAAGGAAAATCTGATTGATGAACCCCACGTAGGATGTCATTCATCACCCGCGAACCTGGACCTGAATAGATTTTACCCGTAGAATTTTCTACATAAGGCGGCAACTCGATAAATTGTGCATCTGGGTTAGTGACATAACTCACCGCCTGCAAGATATCCAGCGTTGCTGGTCGAGTGCCGGGATTATGGACAATTACCCCCTGGTAAAAAGGTTTCCAATCTGCTGAGTTACTGCTTCTAGCAATATGATGAGAAAACAGATCGAAGCGTCCTACCAATGGCCAATTTAAGTGAGCGTTCGGAACTGCCTTACCGCCACTAGGAAACGTAGAAAGCAAAATCCCTTCTGTCTGTATCACTTCAGGACTATTACTATTGAAGACTGGAACTTTATCCAGTTGCCCTGGTAAAGGACGGACTTCTTGAGGTTGCACCACTAGTTCCTGCGCTGGGGGAGGTGGAGGCGTAGGAGTAGGAGTAGGACTGGGTGTCAGTGTTGGGACGATGACTTGAGCAAGAGAGAAAGCAGACAATAAAGGCAGCATGAAATGAGAAGATTTGTTGGAAAAACCACTAGGACTTATGCCTCCAGGTAGGAGTAAGGGAATAATGCACTTAAATCTCTCTATTAGTGACTAAAGCTCTAGTTCCCAATCTCCTACTCCCTATAACCTTCGAGAAGAAAGCGCAAGTTCCGGATTTATTGGACGGCGGTTGGCGATCGGTCTAGACCTATACCTAAAATTGCCGAATTCTAATAGTACATCTTAAGGATGCAGGAATTTTTTTAGAGGAGCTGCTGCCGACGTGCCAAAGAATTTTGGAAATATTTCTATAAAAGTCGCTAATAAAAAAGGGCAACGCCTGAGGACGTTACCCAAGAATTATCTCCTTAGAAAAATTAGAAGTCTTCTAAAAATTACTCTAACCTTAGGAGCAGAGGTGAGGCTGTGTAAGGAGAGTGTCGAATCTTGAATAAGTAACTTCTAAACTCTCCCCCTACTCCTCACTCCTCATTTCCTAACTAAGCAGTGAACCCTACTGCATTTCGCTAGGCGATCTGCTTGAAGCAGCGCTAGGCGATCGCAGCCATCTTGACATCGTTATTTGCCAAAACTTCTTGCAATTCGTCAGCATCCACCGTTTCCTTCTCAATCAGCATTTCTGCTAATTTATCGAGGACGTGCTTGTTGCTCACCAACACATCTTTGGCACGTAGGTAGGCTTCATCAACAAGCTTACGGACTTCTTCATCAATCGTCGCTGCTGTACTATCGGAGAAATCTCGGTCTGAAGCAATCTCCCGACCCAAGAACATATTGCCATTCTGCCGTCCTAGAGCCACAGGCCCGAGGCGATCGCTCATTCCGAAGCGAGTCACCATCTGACGTGCTACACGAGTCACCTGTTGCAAGTCATTCGAGGCACCAGTTGTGACTTCTTCCTCACCAAAAATAATCTCTTCAGCAAGGCGACCGCCCAACGCTACTGCCATTTGATTTTGCAGGTAAGAGCGTGAATACAGACCTGAATCCATCCGGTCTTCGCTAGGCGTGAACCAAGTCAAACCACCTGCACGACCACGAGGGATAATGCTGATTTTCTGCACTGGGTCGTAATCTGGCATCAGGGCACCAACCAAGGCGTGACCTGCTTCGTGATAGGCAACGAGCGTCTTACGCTTCTCGCTCATCACCCGGTCTTTCTTCTCAGGACCTGCCAACACGCGATCGATCGCATCATTCACTTCATCCATTGAGATTTCGGTGAAGTTGCGGCGCGCTGCTAAGATTGCTGCTTCATTCAACAGGTTGGATAAATCCGCACCCGTGAAACCCGGAGTACGACGGGCAATTTTCTCCAAGTCCACATCCTTCGCCAGAGTCTTACCCCGTGCGTGGACATTGAGGATTTCCAAACGTCCAGCGTAGTCAGGACGATCCACAACCACCTGACGGTCAAAACGACCAGGACGCAGTAGTGCAGCATCCAAAACGTCTGGGCGGTTCGTGGCAGCAATAATGATGATGCCAGTATTGCCTTCAAAACCATCCATTTCGGTCAACAACTGGTTGAGGGTTTGTTCGCGCTCATCGTTGCCACCGCCTAAACCTGCACCCCGTTGACGCCCTACGGCATCAATTTCATCGATAAACACGATACAGGGAGCATTAGTTTTCGCTTGCTCGAACAAGTCACGGACGCGGGAAGCACCCACACCCACGAACATTTCAACGAATTCAGAACCAGAGATGGAGAAGAATGGCACACCCGCTTCACCTGCAACAGCACGAGCCAGAAGGGTTTTACCCGTTCCTGGAGGACCAACTAGCAGCACACCTTTAGGAATCTTGGCTCCAATCGCAGTAAACCGATCGGCATTTTTGAGGAAGTCAACGACTTCATTGAGTTCCAGTTTTGCTTGCTCAATGCCAGCAACATCCCCAAACGTTACCTGGGTTTGTGGCTCCATTTGCACTCTGGCTTTTGACTTACCAAAGTTCATTGCCTGAGAGCCAGGACCGCTCTGGGCACGGCGCAGTAGGAAAAACAATCCAACCAGCAGTAACACTGGGAAGAAGAGGCTGCTTAATGCTCTGAACCAGAAGCTATCATCGCTTTGTGGCAGCACGGAAATATCTACACCATTGTTGGCGAGGATATTAATGAGCTGTGGGTCGTTGGGCAAGTTGACCAAGACTTGTTTCCCGTCTTGAGCAGTGACCAAGGCTCTGCTGCGATCGGCACTGAGCTTGACTGTCTCAACTTTGTTGCTTTGAACTTCCTCAATCAGCTGACTATACTTCCAAGTCTCCCGACTTTGAGATGGTTTGTCTAAAAATGCTGTTGCTAAAGCGATGACTACTATTGCCAGCAGTGCATACAGCCCTGCGTTTCTCCACTTTTTATTCACTAGTTATTTCCTCCTAGAACTTAGGATGCGGGAACATCGAATAAGCTTCTTTATTAACTAATGTTAACTCGTCTCAGGAATAATTGACGAACTGTGCTTGGGAAAGCTTTTCGCAAAACTCGGTGCTGAGTGCTGAGTGCGCCGGAGCGACCGGAGCCGTATGTGAGGATGAGGATGCTGAGAGAGATTAGATTTAAGTTAGGATTTTAACGCCCTAGCTACTTAAAGAGAGTAGTGACGGTATTGATGGTAGTGATTTGCTTAGAGGTGTCGCGATCGCAAATCCCATCAAGTTCTGCCTGCTGCGTTGGTGTCAACTGGTTGTAGACCTCCATAAACTCTAGGTAGGAGTAGTCTTCCATCAGGGCATACAGTTCACCTAAAGTTTGAGCGGTGAGGATTAAGGCTTCCAGTTTGGCGATCGCTTCGCTATTGGTCACAGAATTTCTGAACTTCTATATAATCCAAGACGGCAACCTATAAAAAGAATATAGAGCCATCTCAATTATTCAACGGCAGTGTAATTGTAAACGTTGTGCCAACTCCCTCTTCACTTTCTACAGCAATCTGACCGCCGTGAAGGTCTACACATCGTTTGACAATGGCTAGCCCCAGTCCAGTTCCTGCGATCGTACCAACATTACTGCTGCGGTAAAAAGCATCGAACAACTGGGATTGGTCTTCTTTTGGAATACCAATGCCTCCATCTCGGATATATAAGGTTACGCTATCTTCCTGCCAAACAAGGTTCAACTGAATGTAGCCGCCGTCGGGCGAGTACTTAATGGCATTCGAGAACAAATTGGTAAGAACTTGCCGCAGCAGTTTTTCATCCAAACAAGCTGAACGGCGTACACCTTGAGTGTTAAAGGTGATGCTGTGCTGATTCTTTAATGTGGGTTGTAATTCTTCCACTAGTTCTTGACATAATGCCACCAAATCCACAGAGGATGGGCAGAACTCTTGTTTTCCCGCCTCAGCTTTGCTGATTGCCAGCACATCACTAACCAATTGAGTTAGATGGTGAACCGAGCTTTGAATGCGATGGAAATGAAGCTGCCTTTTATCCTCAGACCATTTATGACTGTAGTGTTCGAGTAATTCTGAAGAAGAGAGGATAGTCGCTAGTGGAGTACGATACTCGTGGGAAACCACCGAAATAATACTAGATTTGAGGTCGCTAAGTTCCTTTTCCTTAGCTAGAGCGTTACGAAGTTCTTCTTCTAATCGCTGACGCTCGATAATTTCACATTGCAGAAAGTAATTTTTTTGCCTGAGTTCATCGGTTTGCTCTTCGACTCGGCGTTCTAGTTCTTCATTGAGCCGTTGCAACTGCTCCTCACTGTGGCGCAACTTCTTCAAAGTTTGTGCCCGTTCGATCGCATGATGAATGGCTCGAACGAGTAAATTACTATCAATCTTGCCCTTGACTAGATAGTCTTGCGCTCCCTGTCGTAAGGCTTCTAAGGCGATGACGCGATCATTAAGCCCAGTGAGTACCAAAATTGGCAAATCAGGTGCAGCCTCATGGGTTTGGGTAACCGTAGACAATCCCTGCTTGTCGGGTAGTGAAAGGTCTAAAAGAATTACATCAAACTCGTCTTCACTCAAGACTTGGAGCGCTTCTTTCAGCCGTTCGACATGAACCAGCGACCACTGCGTCTCGTCAGATTCGTCGAGAATTTCTTGCAGCAGGTCAGCATCAGCCGGATTATCTTCTACCAGAAGAATTTTAAGGGGCAAACTGTTCATTGCAACCTACTCCGAAGGAAGTTTAACCAAGGCTAGCCAAAATTCCTCAATTAACTTCACCACAGACATGAATTGCTCCAAGTCGATGGGTTTGGTAACGTAACAGTTCGCGTTTAATTCGTAAGTTCTCAGAATATCTCGTTCCGCCGCTGAGGTGGTAAGAATCACAACGGGAATGAGCTTGAGCTTTGGGTCTGCTTTAATTTGAGCCAAAACATCACGACCATCTTTTTTGGGCAAGTTGAGGTCAAGCAAAATCAAATCGGGACGGGGTGCATCACTATATTTTCCCTGCCGATGGAGGAAGGCTAGAGCTTCTACGCCATCTTGAACCCAGTGCAAGTGATTGAGTACCTTGCCCTCACCGAGCGCTTCTTCAGTTAAATCTGCATCGCTGGCAGAGTCTTCTACGAGCAGAATCTCAACGGCTCTAATCGGAGTGCCAAAATTCATAGCCTTTCCTTACCTCGTGCAGGGGATAGTAAAGTAAAATGCCGAGCCTACTCCGGGTGTTGACTCCACCCAAATGCGTCCACCATGACGCTCCACAATTTTCTTACAAACGGCAAGACCAATACCCGTGCCAGGATACTCACTCTTACTATGCAGGCGCTGGAAAATTGTGAAGATGCGATCAAAGTACTCTGCCTCCATACCGATGCCATTATCCCGAATAGAAAAGACCCATTCGTTTTCCCTTTGCTCGGTCGAGATATTCACCTGGGGTGATTCCTCACGGCGAAACTTAATCGCGTTGCCAATCAGATTTTGGAACAATTGCATCAGTTGTATTTCATCTCCCATTACCGTTGGTAGAGGAGCGTGAGTTACTCTGGTTCGGCTTTCGGCGATCGCAATTTTTAAATTACCCAAAACCTTACTCAGCAAAGTTTCGCAGTCAATTGGCTGCAAAGCTTTAGCCCGTGTTCCCACCCGTGAAAACTCCAGCAGGTCGTTGATTAGCTGCTGCATCCGGGTGGCTCCCTCCATAATGTAGCCAAGGTATTTATCGGCTTTGGCATCCAGGTTGCCTTGGTATTTTCGGGCTAGAAGCTGTGCATAGCTATTGACGGCTCGCAGGGGTTCTTGCAAATCGTGGGAAGCCACGTAGGCAAACTGCTCTAGCTCCCGATTAGAATACGACAAATTGGCATTTGCTTCTTCCAGTTCCGCTGTCCGCTCCTGCACCCTGGCTTCTAGCTCTAGATTGAGCTGTTTAAATGAGGCTTCGGCTTGCCTGCGTTCGCTAGTCTCCTGTCGGATAGCGTGGTACACCAGATAAAACCCGAATAAGTTCAGAACCATGCCGAGCAAGAATATCCACTGTCCTGCAAGAGCTTGCTCGTCTTTCGCCTTTAACCAATTTTGTAATTGCTCATTTTGCTTGACTTGCATCTGCTGGATCACCGTTCGGATCTGAGCCATGATTTTTTTTCCTTCATTGGTTAGAACCACCTGTAACGCCGCTTCTGAAGCTTGATTTTTCTTCAGGTCTACGGTTTCCTGGAGTTCAGCCAACTTCTGCCGAATCAGAGGTTCAAGAATTTTAATCTGCTGCTGTTGGTCAGGCTCAGTTATCGATGATGTCTTTAGTTCTATAATTTGCTGATTGATTGTCTTTATTGCCAAGTCATAAGGCTCTAAATAAGACTCTTGCCCTGTGAGCAAGTAACCCCGTTGACCTGTTTCAGCATCCTTGACAGCGGAAAGGACACCTTCAAGCTTCTGGAGAACTTTCCGGCTTTGATTTATCCGATCAGATGTTTCTTTTTGCTGAATAAAGCTCCAGTAGAACAGAGCATTGAGACCGACCAAAATCACTGATGCTACTCCCAGCATCACCCTAGTCTTCTGCTCAACAGACCATTTTATTGGCTCAGGTTTGAATCGCACAGCTTCAATAGCTGATTTATCTAGCTTGTCTCTAACTTTTTGATACTGCACAGGATTTCCCCCAGAACCCTTCGCCAAGGACGCTGTTGCGTCGGTAGTTGCAAAGTGACTTGAATGAATCCCTCATTGTTAACTGTTGCCAGAGACTTTTCGACCGAGAAGCCACGGAATTGTCAAAGAGTTTCTTAGAACCCCTTTCAGTAAAATTGCGGTTGACACTTCACTAAAGCTCTGGAACTGAGGATTCGGATTGGTAAAGATGCGCCGGAAGGGAGACTTAATATAAGTATCAGTGAATCGATCAGCACTTACCAATGGCAAACGTTCGGTTAGAAGGGATTACCCGCAAATTTGAGGATGTCACGGCGATTGAGAACATTACCTTTGAGGTGCAGGATGGGCAATTCTGGGTTTTAGTGGGACCATCGGGTTGCGGCAAATCGACAATTCTCCGGACGATCGCTGGTTTGGACTCAGCAACTGGAGGCAATCTCTATATTGGAGATACTTTGGTGAATGGTGTGCCCGCTAGGGCTAGGGATGTGGCGATGGTGTTTCAGAACTACGCGCTTTATCCTCACATGACGGTAGCTGAAAATCTCTCCTTCGGTCTGCGGATGCGGAACGTTGATGCCACAACAATTCAAGAACGGGTGGAGATGGTGGCGCGATCGCTTGATATTTTACACCTATTATCTCGCAAACCCAAGCAGCTATCGGGAGGACAACAGCAGCGAGTTGCCCTAGGAAGAGCGATCGCTCGCGAACCCAAAGTTTTCCTCCTCGATGAACCTCTATCCAATCTTGATGCTCAGTTACGGGACGATACAAGGGCGGAATTAAAGCAGTTACACCAACGCTTAGGCATCACTACTATCTACGTCACCCATGACCAAGTGGAGGCGATGACGCTAGCTGACCAACTTGTGGTACTAAATCGCGGTCGCATTCAACAAATCGGTGAACCCCAAGACATCTATGCCAAACCAACCAACCGCATGGTAGCCACCTTCTTAGGCAATCCCCCGATGAATGTTTTTCCGGCAACTTATAAGGGTGATATTTTTCAGGTAAGTGGTCAATCATTGCTTTGTCCAACTGCACTTCAGGCTCAACTGCAACTCACTGAAGGACAAACAATTGATGTAGGGATTCGCCCAGAACACATCGAGATTCAGGGAGCGATCGACCATACGCAGGAGAGTGAGAAGACTAGTCAGCTAACAGTAGAGGTGAATGTTGTAGAGCCACTGGGACGTGAAATATTAGTTCGTAGCAGTTTACCCGAATCAGATGTCGTGTTGAACGTTCATGCGCCTTCAGATTGGCGGGGACATCCGGGCGATCGCATTCGTGTCCAACTCGACCTCGACCAGCTTTTTGTCTTTGATCCCACTAGTGGCGATACTCTGTATCCTTAAAATGCCACTGGACTATCTAGAAAATAGGGAGTGGTGAGTGGGGAGTAGGGAGTAGGAAGAGAAATTTTCATTCTTCATTGGGCGAAACCGCGCACCTTCTTAGAAAATCCGAGATCTCTTTTCAAAGGCTGCTTGAACTTTCCTTTTGTCCGCTTCTCAATATAATCCAACCGACAGCAGCAAGAACCGCACCTAGAGCCAGAAAACCCAGATCCCATGCCAATTCATTGGGACCCGATTTAACATGATGAATTCCTAAGATTTGGTGATCTATCAGACCTTCAATTACGTCAAATAACCCTGCACCCAGTAGTAAAGATCCACCAAAGATTTTTGGCGACCAAGGTACATCACTACGTCCACCAGCACGCCATAGTAAAGCCAGACCAATAACAGTCAGCGTCCACGTCCCTAAATGAAACAGACCATCCCATAGAGTGTTTACTTTGAGATTTGAGATAGTGGTTTCTGGTCGAACACTTGTGATCATGTGATGCCACTGGAGGATTTCGTGTAGCAAAATTCCATCAACAAATCCTGCCAGAAGACCTGCGCCAATTAGAAGACCAGCAGCAACGAGTAATCCACTATGACTAGGTTGCTCAACTTTAGACTCTATCAAAGGATTTCACCCATGAGGTTTGGATATTGTCATCCCAAGGTTTGCATAAGTTCCAGCTAGTTGCTTCCATCCCTCGTTAGATTTTCTAGTTTCAATGTCTGCTGAGTCTTATCAAGTCCAGTTGTATTCTGCTAACGGGGAATGGACTTCCGAACGCCAGTCGAATCTTCAAAAATTGCCCCGCGTCGTATCAGAGCGAGCTTCATCTGTTCAGAAAGCCCTGCGTTGTATCCAAATAAAGCTTTTTTCACGATCGCACGGCTCAAATTAGCATCCTTTAGATTAGCACCGCTCAGGTAAGCACCCGTCAAGTAAGCACTGATCAGGTTGGCGCGTCCCAGATTTGTACGTCTTAAGTTGGCACGACTGAAGTTAACATTGATCAAATTTGCACTCATCAAGTTGGCGCTAATCAAGTTCGCCCCACTCAGATTCGCTCCACTCAGATTCGCTCCACTCAGGTTGACACTGATCAGACTCGCATCATTGAGATTAGCAAGGCTCAAGTTGGCTTTTTGCAGGTCAGCACCACTGAGATCTGCACCGATTAAGTCAGCACTGACTAGGTTAGCTCCACTGAGGTTAGCGCTGATCATAGTAGCGTCACATAGATTGGCAAGGCTGAGGTCAGCTTTGTTTAAGTTAGCAAGACTCAGGTCAGCTTCAGTCAGGTTAGCACTGCTCAAGTCAGCATCACTTAGGTTCGCACCCGTGAGGTTAGTACTAGTGAGGTCAGCTTCGTTCAGCTTTACACCACTCATATCAGTACCACTCAAGTTGTCGTTACTTAGATCTTCACCGCTCAAATCGACACCAACAAAATCTTCAGCAAGATGTAGACCCGCAAGTTTTGACAGCTCAGAAAATTCCTCTGTATTCGCCTCCATGATTTGCTCGATTAAATTTTGAACCTCCCGGCGAAATTCTTCATTAGTCATATCGCAATATTTGCCGACTCAGATATGGCTTTAATTTTCGCTCTAGGAAGCGACGAGCGATCGCTCTTTCAATGACTACTATTTTTTTTTTGCTCATGTTTTTGGGCCACAGCCCCTCTGCTTGAGTCAGATACACATCTCGCGGCAAAACCTGAAAGGTTGCTTCCACAGAGCAAGGCTTCGCAGTGACATTCAGGTTTGTCAGCAATGCGTTCTTGAGTAATCCTCTCAAAACCAACTCGTCCTTATCTACTCCAAAAACCCAGACTGGATTCTCCTTTGAACCCATTTGTGCTACCTGACAGGAGATGAAGGGGAATGGGTCGGTTCTCCCAGTTGTTTTGTTGGTGTTGGGGTCGGCTTTAACTCCTGGTTGACTCTCAGCCTCTACATCAATTGGACTTTCCGTTGCTTCTTTGTCTTGTTTCTTTTTCTGAACAGACAGTTTAAATGAAGGCTCTAACTCACTAGATGCCAAAGGAACGTGGGCATTTTTTAGCTTGAGGCGCAATTCCCCGCCTTTCAGACCGAACTTGATATGACCGTCCACCAGCAGTTCCCGTTGTTCTCTGAATTGTAGAGTCAAAAGCAGCTTAATATGCTCGGTTGGGGATGATTCCGCTTTTAAATTATTCTTATTCTGTGCCTCTGGCTGCACTAGAATTCCTTCTAGCTTCATGAACAGGCAGCCTAGGCACTTGTTCTCCGGCTCTGACTGAGATGGGATAGGAGGGAGAGGTTGTTCCATTGCCAAGCACCTAATGAGTCGCGCAGGTAGTTGCCTATAAAGCTATCATGATGCTCCAATCCATTGTCCGTGTATATCGACACGCTACCGCTCAAAGAGCCTAGTACAAAAATTTCAATCGTTAATAATCACGCCACGGCTTCTTTCTTAGTCCCTACTCCCTACTCCCTATTCCTTAGCTTTGCTTCGGTGGTGCGGGTTGAGGACAAGTCTTTTTCGTCCAATCACATTGATAGAGAAAAGGCTTCTGCCACGAAAGAGGAATCTCTAGTAAGTCCCGCGTACCAGTCATACCTTGTCCGATAAACAGAAGCAAGGCAAAGCAGTTCAAAATTATGTGGACGTAGCGCCAGCGATTTGACCGATCTTTGTAAATATCTTCCACGATCGCTAACGAGAACACCATCAGTAGTGCGGCAGTTATTCCAATATAGTAGTGTGACCAATACCACTCATCGGTGCGCCGAAAGACTCCATCCTGGCAGCCAAGAACGACTAAACCAATGCCCGTGAGAGTGGCAAAAATCCCTCGCCAGTGTCGCTCTCTGGCTCGATAAAGGAATGCCAAAGAGCCAATAGTAGCGGCAAACAGCAGTGCGATAAAAATGACCTGGAACGGGTTTTTACTCCACAGCTGTTTTTCAATAATTCCTTTAGAAACAATCGGATAAGCAAGTCCTATTAACGTCACTCCCACAACGGAACCTGTGAGCCAGCGACCTAGATTAAGGTGTTCGCGTCCAACAACGGGTGGTATTTTGCTTTTTCCATCACTAGCCGTTTGCAGCCGTCGTTGGCTAGTTTGCCATGCAAAGTTAACAACCATACCAATCAACGGAAAAACGACAGCAACTGCGATCGCGGGATGGATTAAGGCAATCATATCGTTCGTTTCCATAGACAAACCTCTAATTAGAACCGAGTATTAATTCTAAGGTGAGCTGTTTGGATTAGGCTCTGGATTGACGACTTGAAGCGCCGCTTCTGTGTCTTTGCCGGTTTTCTGCCAGATTGCTTGCAATACTGACTGTTCGTCTAGTCCAGCACTAATGTAAGACAAATTTCTGTCTTCAGCTACTGAACGAGCTTGTACTGCAATATCAGGGTATTTAACGAAGACACTTTCAAGCACTTGGTCGCGGCATTGGAATAACTCTTCATACCCCTCAACATGATTACACTGCCAGAACTTTCGAGCTAATTGATGCCCTCTGAAAGCTGATTTCACAGCCGCTAAAGCTGTAGGGTTACCATAGGCTTTATCAACAATACTCGCTAAATCGTCAAGATCTTCGCCATATTCTTTTTGGCTCAAACCGCCTTGATCTTCAATCTTAATTTTTATGACTCTCAACTCCTCAATGGCTGCTTTTAGAGGAGTTGAGATTATTGGTTGGGTAAGATATTTAGAACTCTGTTTCTCTTTTTCTTGTGGGAGTTGAGAAGTACAGCCAATGAATAGGGTAGCTACGGTTAAGGTGAGAGCTAGCTTCTTTAATTGCATTGGATAGTTTTTGGGTCAATAGTGATTGTGCCTGCGCACTTTCGCAGGATGAGTGATGCAGCGCTGGAGCGGAGTGAAATTCTTCTTTGTTGGCTGCTACTAACACTTTTATATCCAGTTGTCGAGTAGATTTTTGTGACCAACCTAAAGCCTAGCCGAAACAGGTAGACTTCTTTTTAGAATAACCGTAAAAACTTTCTCTACCTATTGCAGGATGAAGATGTCAGTATCTCAAGATTTGTTTTTCAAGCATAATCCCTATCTGTGAATAAGTTGTGAATCTCTACTCACTCGTGACCTTAAAGGATTCCGTCTATGAACTTATTCATGATCAGCGAGAACGTTCGTGCAAGATGCCAATCCCTGTGTAAGACCTCAGATAGGTTAAATTTCACAGCCAGTCCTTAAAAATATAACTATTAATAATGCTTTAGGGGAAAAAAATGTTATCTCGATATGGCTTAATTGTCTTTGGGTTCATCGCTTTATCCCTAACGGGTTGTGCCGAGACGTTATCTCCACAGAACAGTAAACCAGCTTATGAAGATTTACCTTCCCCAACCTTACCAACAGTGACTCCTAGCCAGCAGCCCTCTACAACTAAGCAAATTCTTTATGTAGACTCTCAAAGGGGTACAGACACGGCAAATGCAGGTCAAACTCGAAACCGCCCGATACGTACCATCAGCTATGCTCTACAACAGGCTCAACCGGATACAACTATCCAACTTGCCCCTGGTGAGTATACAACTGAGCAGGGAGAAACTTTTCCAATTGAGCTTAAACCAGGTGTTATCCTTCAGGGGAACGAGAAAGCAAAGGGTGAAGGAGTAGTTATCCGGGGTGGGGGTTTATACCTTAGCCGCACTTGGGCAGGTCAAAGCGTGACAGTGTTGGCGGCTGAGGATACAAAAATTTTAGGGCTAACCATCACCAATCCTAAGACTAGAGGAACGGCGGTTTGGGTAGAATCAACGAATCCCCTCATTCGCAACAATACCTTTATTAATAGCGATCGCGAAGGTGTGTTTGTCAGCGGCAAGGGAACGCCCTGGATTGAAAATAATCTGTTCACTAATAACAAAGGCAACGGCATCTCAGTCACGCGGGAAGCTAAGGGAGAAATTCGTGGCAATATTATTGAGCAAACAGGTTCGGGTTTGGCAATTGGGCATACCAGCGCACCTCTGGTAATAGACAACGAAATTCGCGATAATTTAGATGGATTAGTAATATCAGAAGCAGCGCGTCCCATTCTGCGAGGTAATACGATCGCTAATAATAATCGGTATGGCTTAGTGGCAATTAGCGAATCCCAGCCCGACTTAGGAACTAAGAGCGCTCCTGGAAGAAATATCTTTGATAGTAATGGGCACTCTGACATTCACAATTTCACTAGCGATAAACTGTCAGCAATTGGAAATCAAATAAATCGCGATCGCATTGCTGGACTGGTCGAACTCGAACCTGCTTCCACCACTAAGAAAACGGCTAGCTATTAAATAAGAGCCTTTTAAAACTAGTCAAGTTTTTTAGTTATTTAGCCGAAGCAAGGAGTATTACTTGCCTCAGTTAAGGCGTTGTATCACTCATTTTTTACCTGTTTTGTTATTGATTTTACATTTATTCCTTAAAAATATTTACATATCTTAATATAGAAAAGAACCCTCAAAAGCAGAAAAATGGCAGTCTCAGAGTTTAGCAGCAAAAACTCAAAGCGTCGCCTCTTAAGGCGAGTTTTTCGGCTCCGCCTGGCAACGCTGATGATGCTGAGTGTCGTTGTTTGTGCCAGTGCGCTCTCCACAGCCTGGTTTACTGGTGAAGGGACAATGAGCCATCTGTTTGCCCATCTGCAAGCGTTACAAGAGAATCCTCGTTTCTGGTTAGAAGTGCCTGCGGTTAGCAGTAATTATTATTTACTTGCACCCACTGTCATACTCTGTTTAATTTGTCTGGCGGTGGTAAAAGTCTCCCCCCGTCCTCAACTATGGTCGCAGGTTGTTGTGGTGTCCATCATGCTTGCCTTGACCATTCGCTACGTCTTGTGGCGATCGCTATCTACTCTTAATTTAGCTGACCCGCTGAATGGGGTGTTTAGCTTGGGGCTATTTTTAATGGAAATAGTAGTCATTTTTAGTAATAGCCTCCAACTGTATTTGATTTTAAAAGTCAAGCCCCGACACCGTGAGGCTGACAAAATGTCAGTTGCTGTTCTCGCAGGAAGCTTTACCCCTTCAGTAGATATTTTAATCCCAACTTACAACGAGCCAACACATATCCTGAGGCGCACGGTTATTGGCTGTCAAGCCTTAGAGTATCCCAATAAAAAAATTTATATTTTGGATGATTTACAGCGACAAGAAATGGAAAATCTGGCGAGAGAGCTGGGCTGTGAATATATAACCAGACCCGATAATCGCTATGCTAAGGCAGGGAACTTAAATAATGCGATCGCCAAAACCAACGCAGAGTTAATCGTTGTCTTCGATGCCGACTTCGTCCCTACGAAAAACTTTCTCACGCGCACCGTAGGTTTTTTCCAAGATAAGACAATTGCCCTCCTTCAAACTCATCAAAGCTTTTATAACGCCGACCCAGTTGCTCGTAATTTAGGTTTAGAAAATCAGCTAACGCAGGAAGTCGAGATTTTTTCCCGCTACTATCAGCTACTTCGCGATGGAGTGGAAACTGCTCTATGTTATGGCAGTTCCTTTGTCGCCAGACGGAGTGCCCTTGAAGAAACGGGTGGTTTTGTTACAGAGTCTTTGAGTGAAGATTACTTTACCGGGATTCGCCTATCTTCCCAAGGCTATCGGGTGATTTACCTGGATGAACGTCTAAGTGCAGGCTTGTGTGCTGAAAATATGGCAGGTCATGTTGCTCAACGACTGCGATGGGCACACGGAACCCTACAGGCATTTTTCATTAAAGCTAATCCCTTAACCATTCCCGGACTCAACCTTTTACAGCGAGTAGCTCATTTAGAAGGATTGCTCCAGTGGTTTACTAGTGTATTCCGCCTGGGATTTCTGCTGATACCCCTAGCCTGTTCATTTTTAGGCGTCGTGCCCTTGCGGACAACTCTGGGCACCTCATTGTATTTTTTCCTCCCTTACTATCTGGTGCAATTATTAACCTTCTCGTGGTTAAACTACCGTAGTCGTGCGGCTTTGATGTCAGATGTTTACGCGGTGGCGCAGTGTTTTCCTGTTTCAATTGCGGTCATTAATACTTTGATCAGTCCCTTCTCTCGGAAATTCACAGTGACGCCAAAAGGGAGATCTAGCGATCGCTTTTACTTTAACTGGAATTTGGCGTTGCCCCTGATTATCTTGTTTATTCTTACAGCTTTAAGTTTAGGGCGGAGTATAGAATTCGCACTGATGAGCGATGCCCGTCTGGTAAGCCTAGGCTATCCTGAACTGGTTGAAGGTAAGGCTTTAATTTGGATTTGGAATGCTTATAACCTACTGATGATCGGTATCGCGCTCTATATCTTGCGGGATGTTCCCAAACCTGATCAATATGAATGGTTTGAGATGCAGCGAGTGGTGTGCCTTACAGTAGAAGACCAAGATTTTTGGGGAGTAACTACAAAAATTTCTGAAGGGGGAGTCGAACTCACTCTAACCCAGATTACTGGGCTAAACCGAGTCGAAGAATTGCCAGTGCAACTAAGAATTATGGAAGAGGGGTTAGAGCTTCCAGGACAGATTACTGATATCAGTTATACCGATCAAGTAACTAAGGTGCGCCTAGTATTTGAGCCGTTAAGCCTTCCTCAATATCGGAGTTTGGTAGAACTGTTATTTTGCCGTCCCGGACAGTGGAAACAGCGTGAAACGCCAGGAGAGTTGCGATCGCTTCTACTGCTTTTTAAGACGTTGCTCAAGCCTCGCCTATTGTTTGCTCGAAAGTAGTAGGGTTAAAATTACGCTTTGACGAATTTGTAAGGTGGGTTAGGCGCAGCCGTAACCTACCAAATGCTTTGAAATCGTGCGTTTTGGGAGGCTAACGCACCCTACTAAAATTATTAGGAATAATAGACCTCTTGTAAAAGTCAGAATTACCCCTCTTATACCAATTTCATAAATGTTTGCTACAGATGATGCTCTAGCTCCCCCCTTGAATTCGGGGGGCTGGGGGGGTTGATGTGTAGCGTTATTTTAGGAAATTGGTATTAGTCCCCTCTTACTAAGGGGGGAAACTAGCTCCCTCCCCTTACCAAGGGGATCGGAGCGAAGTGAGGATTGGGGTGGAGTCAGAGATATTTTTGCAAGAGGTCTAATAAGTTAATCTGCTTCACCGTGTAATTACTCAGAGGAATTGCTATTCCCTTATTAAGTTCCGCAATATCCGTATTGTTCTCACATCTCTACAACGGAATACTGGGAGACAAAACAAATGGGAGCATCCCGTTTTACCGCCACGTAAGCATGAAATTAGTAACAAATTCTATTGTTTCCTTGCACCGCCAGTACCCGCAAGCCAGAAAAGTACTCCTGTTTCTTCTGTTTCTAATCTGTGGATTCGTGCTAGTCAACACTCTCAGACCTGCACAAAAGTCAGTACTTGCAAAACCTCTGCCACAAGACCCTGCTGTTCAAGTTTATTTCAACCGCAATCAAGCTTCCAGCTACGAAGAACCTTATCGACCCTTCAATCGCAAGGGAGACAATCTAGAACAGCAGATGATTGATGCTATCAACAAAGCGCAGTCCACTGTAGATGTAGCAGTTATGGAGTTCAGACTTCCTAATGTGGCTAAAGCACTAATAGCTAAACATTCGGCTGGGGTTACGGTCAGATTACTGATTGATAATAAGTACAATAAAACTTTAAGTGACTACACATCAGACGAAATTGCTCGGATGAATCGGCATGACAAACTAGCTTTTGAAGAGTTAAAACGATACCCCGCTGATGCCTTAGCTCTACTACGTGAAAGCGGTATTGAGATAAAAGATGATACATCGGGTGGTGCTACTAGGGGAAGTGGATTGATGCACCACAAGTTTATAGTAGTGGATGGGAAAACTACCATAATATCTAGCTCAAACCTGACAACCTCTGATCTGCACGGAGATTTTAACAGCCTGGAAAGTCGGGGTAATGCCAACAATATGGTCGTTGTTCCTGATAATACCGAACTGGGTCAAGCTTTTACTAATGAATTCAACTATATGTGGCAGGGATTATTCAAATCTCATAAGCCCTACAGACCTCCTGTAACCATTCCGGTTGGAGAGGGAACTATTACACTAAACTTTTCACCTGCTAAGAGAAAGCAAGAAATGGAAATGACCAGTAATGGTATAATTGCTTTCTACCTCAAGCAGACCTCATTAAGTGCCCATATCGCACTCTTTGTCTTTTCAGACCAAACAATCAGCGATACTTTAGGTGAGGTACATGATACAGGGGTGAAGGATATCAAAGTTCTCATCGACCCAGATTTTTATGGACAGCCTTATTCCAAAGCCTATGATGCAATGGGATTCTGCCCTGCCTCCGGTAAGAGAAAGAGCAAAATCCGGGTTAAGCCTTGGCAGAATCCAATAATGACAATTGGATTTCCTACAGCCCCAGTAGGCGATCGCGGAGTGCATAGTAAGATGGCAGTCTTAGATGGCAGACTAGTAATCGCTGGCAGTCATAATTGGTCTAATGCTGGAAACTACTCGAATGATGAAACGTTGATCGCGATCGACAACCCAACTGTTGCAGCACATTATGAGCGAGAATTTAGTCGCCTTTATGAAACAGCAGTAGTAGGTTCCAGAAGTCTGCCTCATGCCCACAAATGCGGAAGCAATAATTTGGCGAGTCCCACACAACCCATTACTCCAATAGAATCCTCTGAAGAGGACTAAATACTTACTCTACAAAGCTCTCAGTTTTAAGTGACTTTCGCTATGGTTCGTGGACTTATACCAATTAACACCTTTAAAATAATGAGTCGTTCAGGAAGCTCTCTATCTTTGGCTGCGTTACTCTCGGTATGTGCCACAAGCTTGCTTCTATTCTCTAAACCTATAGCAAGTTTAGCGATGCCAACTTCACCCAATCAAATGACGCTAGCAGCACAAGAGAGTATCTGTTCATTTATTACCGCAAATAATGTGAATATTCGCACGGGTCCTGGTACTCAGTACGGGGTTGTCACAAGACTTAATCGGGGAGATATTGTTAGAGCTGTGCGTAGAGCGGGTAACTGGGTTTTACTTTCTGAAAGGGTAACATCGCCCCCTGCACAGACTCCAGAGGTCGTTACACCTCTCAAGGGTTGGGTATACAATGCTTATATCAATGGATGCTCGGAAGATCAATTTGATCGGTGGCGACGATAAGGCAATTATCCTATCTTTTCAGTTCACTACAGCTAAGTCGGCAAAGCTAGTAGCTCTTGATGCTACTAAATGCGATCGCTTCAATCGTTCGATCAATAGCAATCAAAGGAGTTCATTCCATCCTAGTCCTGTGATAACCGCCGCTCGATAGACGCGCTCCCGTTGTGTCAATCCCACAAACTTCTTCAACAAGGGATAGGGCTTGAAGATACAACAAGCATTATCCCTTGGTCTTGAAGTAGAAGGGTCTTGAAGTAGAAGCAGAGTTAAGCTGTTGTGCATCTCGCGTCACATACTTAACTAATCGGTTTTAGGGAAAAGGGGAAGGTGGGGTTCCCTTT
>DATNQT010000264.1:0-2617 GCA_036703885.1 Candidatus Sericytochromatia bacterium | reverse complement strand
ATTGCTGTTAATCGCTGCTACTATTTTACTGCTGGTTAACCCTTTGTGGATTTGGGATTTAGGTTTTCAACTGAGTTTTTTGGCGACTTTGGGGTTAATAGTAACAACGCCCCCGCTGATGGCTAAGTTGGACTGGATGCCGCCCGCGATCGCTTCAATTGTTGTAGTTCCCATCGCGGCTTCAGTTTGGGTGCTGCCGCTGCTACTTTACGTTTTTAGTGTGATATCACCTTACAGCATTTTAGTCAATATTATTGCGGCTCCTTTGCTGTGGATTTTGAGTATTGGGGGGATGATTAGCGCTTTAGCTGGATTGATTTTTCCGCCTGCAGGCAGTGTTTTAGCGCAACTGCTGGATTATCCGGCAAAAGGGTTAATTGCGATCGCCGAATATTTCTCGCAATTACCCGGTAATTCGGTAGCTGTCGGTCAAGTATCGGTGTTTCAGCTAATCGCGCTTTACAGTTTAATTGGCTGGGTTTGGATCGGCCCAAGAAGTTCGGCAACGAGCCGTGTACGGGATTTAACGGAGGTCAGGAACAAGGAACAAGGAACAAGGAACAAGGAACAAGTCCGAGGGAAAAAACCGTCCAAGGGGAGAGGGAAGAAGGGGAAAAGCAGAGTTATTAAGCTGCCTGTTTTTTCTTCGGCTTGGATTTTACCGCTGGCGGTTGTGGCGGGAATCGGTATCATAGTTTTGCCAGCTTGGCACGTTCAAGCCTCTTTATTTCAAGTTACTTTGCTGGCGACATCTGGTGAGCCTGTTTTGGTAATTCAAGAGCGGGGAGAAGTAGCGCTAATTAATAGCGGTGATGAAAATACCGTAAGGTTTACAGTGTTGCCTTTTTTGCAGCAGCAAGGAATTAATTCTGTGAATTTTGCGATCGCCACTCACGGTCATTTAGGTTTGAGCGGCGGTTGGGGAAAATTACTAAAACGCTTGCCAATTAAAACATTTTATGATAACAACGCTCCGAAACAAATTCACCGTGGCAGCAATCAGGAATTTATAACGGCTGTGCAATCTCTCCTTGGCGTTTACTTTCCTTTAGAAACTAACAGTACAGTCGATCTGGGTTCGACGCAGTTGCAGTTGGTGAATGCGGAGATTCCGGTGGTAGAATTGCTCGTGGGCAATCGAACTTGGTTGCTCGTCGGTGAAATGACACCAGAAGCGCAAAAAAAATTGGCAGCAACGGGAACCTTCAAGCCGGCTCAAGTGCTGTGGTGGTCGGGAAAAACCCTGACGGCTGAGTTATTAAGCGCAGTTGGGCCCCAAGTGGCGATCGCATCTGCTAACGAAATCGACCCAGAAACCGCCGCCCAACTGCGCCAAAGCAAAACCCAAATATTCTGGACAGGGCGCGACGGAGCCCTCCAGTGGACGCCAGCAGCGGGATTTAAGACCACTCTGGAATCTGAAGAAAATCAAACTTCTTTTCTGTAAAGATTTACAATGTGGCGCACTGTGCGGTAAAATACATTTAGCTCACATCTCAAATCAATTGGAGAGGTGGCAGAGCGGTTGAATGCGGTAGACTCGAAATCTATTTTAAAGGCAACTTTAACGTGGGTTCAAATCCCACCCTCTCCGTACATTCCTTACTCCACAAGGCTTTGATGCTTTCCCCTTCTTTAGCCAAATGTGCAGTTTTATAGGCAGTGGTATATATGAGTGGTATATGCACCACTGCGGTATATACCACTTTTTGCTTTAACTTGACCCCTTCTCAGGGCGATCGGTCAGGACAGGAGTATTTCTAAAATTGCCTCCACGTCTGCCAAGTCCGCCCTCGACTTTTTACGCCGCGCTTTTAACTGGTTGAGCAAGTCGGCCGACTCTGGAAATTCTGCGACGGTCGGAGCTGAGTTTTTATTTGCTTCCCGTGAGCGCCGCGCTTCCTTGAGTTCTTGCTCCAGCATCTGCACCTTCAGCCCTAAATCGCCGTTGCGCTCGTGTAACTGATTTAGTTCTGTATCCCATTCTGTAAGTTGCTTGTTGGCCGCTTTCAATTCAAGCCTGAGCGATTCATCGTTGCCATCGCTCAGGCTCTCAATTTTCCCAGCCGTTCCTCAATGGCGGCCATACGCTCCATCACGGGGTCAAGACTTGAACTTACAGCCTTGTCTACAATGTCTACAATCTCTGTAGACACGACGCTATCATCGCTTCGTGTAGACAACTCTGTAGACGCTGTAGACAGCGCGTTAGTGTCGCTTGGTGTAGACATTGTAGACAGCGTTGTAGACGTGCCTGAGACTTCCTTGAGAATGCGTTGTGCAGCTTGACTTACCGACTCACCCTCTAGCCTCTGAGCTTCTATCCAGTTCAGGAAGTGGCCGGAAGCTCTGAACGATACGACTTGACTTTGACTCATTGTAGACACCTGTATACAGCATTTGTCTACAATAACTGATAACCGTCTACACTGTCAACATATTGTCTACAAAACTTGTAGACACAAAAATCCCCCAGTTAAGGCAGGGCTGTTTCATTCTCGGGTACGATCGCCAAAAGTAAAAGCGATCGCGCTATCTGATAAGATTTTTAGCGACCGCTCAAAAAAAATACATATGCTGACTCTAATCCCATTTTTGAAAAAAGTCAATGACCCAC
>DATNQT010000263.1:0-24023 GCA_036703885.1 Candidatus Sericytochromatia bacterium | reverse complement strand
TCTTCCCCAAAGTTTCCCACTAATTGCAGAAGTTGCCTCACCGGATGATAGTGCGGAGGAATTATTTGCTAAATCTCAAGAATATTTAGAATCGGGTTGTCAGGAAGTTTGGCTGCTGTTTCCTGAGAGGCGGTTAGTTTTAATTAATACTCAAAGTCGGTGGCAATTGTTTAATACAAATGAAGTGGTTAGCACTCAAACCGTATTGACAGGATTTAGTATTGCTGTAGCTGAGTTATTGGCTTGAAGATAGGCGGTATTGTAGGGCGATCGCCAGCTTCTATACTTGAAATATTAAATAAAATGCTCTAGATCACTAATGGCTCAAGTTATCCCAGCCAGTGAACTGACACTCTCGCAGGTTGAAGATCAATTCAATCTCCGGCAAGTGCTAGACGATCCAAGTTTCTTCTGCGAGTGGCAGGATGATTTACCGGAGTTGAGCGAGTCTGAAATGCAAGCTTTAGATCGAGTGAAGACTGAGTTTCTCTATCTGTACAAGTACCCAATGTTGGAGGACTTAGTCAAAATGGTAGTACTGTCGCCCCTGCTTTCACTGGCAGGATTTTACCGCCCTCCAATGCGTCCGGTGCTTGAAAAACGTGTAGATGTGACAGTGAATGATGGGGAGAGGACAGTTTGGGGACGGATAGATATTCTGCTGTTGCAGCGACAAGTTTGGGTAGCAGTCATTGAGTCGAAACAAGCAGGATTTTCTCTTAAGGATGCAACAGCACAAACTCTGTTTTACATGATGGCAAATCCTAATACTGAGAAACCAACCTTTGGCTTAGTAACCAATGGCAGCCACTTTATTTTTATAAAACTGTTATATAGTGAGCTACCTCAGTATGCGTTCTCAACAGAATTCTCCCTGTTTCGACCGGAAAATGAGCTATATCCTGTATTTAGGGTTTTAAAGCAATTTGCTGAGTTGGTGATAAGGTAGCGATCGCCCCTACCTTACCAAAAACAACGCCCACCGAAATCGGCAGGCGCTCCTCTTAAATCAAATTATTAGCAGGATTGGGGCGGTAAATTTACCATTTGAGCAGATTAAACTGCTCCATATCTACCGTGTCGCGGTTACGATAAATCGAAAGCACGATCGCCAAACCTACTGCTGCCTCAGCTGCTGCTACAGTAAGGACAAATACTGTAAAAACCTGACCTTTTATTTCTTGAGGGTCAATAAAGTTGGAGAACGCCATTAAATTCAGGTTTACGGCATTCAGCAGTAGCTCAATCGACATCAGCACTCGTACAGCATTGCGGCTAGTAATTAAGCCGTAAATACCAATACAGAACAAAGCCGCAGCTAAAAGTAAGAAGTATTGGAGTTGAAGTTGCATGAATCTTCTCAGTTCTCAACGCAAATTTAAAGAAGTGCCTTAACGTCCTCTTGGAGTTGCACTAGCTGAGGACACCAGTTCGCGGGGACGTTCTGGTAAAGTTGAAGCTTCTGTCGCTCCAAGATCGCGAGGAATCAACTCCTCTGGAATGTAATCCCGACGTGCCAGGATAATCGCACCCACCATCGCCATTAACAACAGAATAGAAGCTAGCTCAAACGGTAGCAAAAAATCAGTAAAGAAATGCTTACCAATCTCAACAATAGTATTCACTCCGACGGCAGGGGGTCCGTTATAAATAGACCAAGGTGTCGCCAGTACCATTGTGCTGAGGAGCGCAAATAAGCCAGCACAAACTAGGGCTGTTGACCCTTTGCGAATCCAGCGATTAGCAATCGGCGCAAAGTCCTCTCGCTTGTTCACCAACATGATGGCAAACAAAATAAGGACGTTGACCGCTCCAACATAAATGAGTACTTGTGCTGCTGCCACAAAGTCAGCATTGAGCAAAATGTATAAACCAGCAATGCTGATGAAAACACCACCCAGTAAAAAAGCGGAATAGACGATGTTAGAGAGCAGGACGACTCCTAAAGCCGCCCCAATCATCATCACAGACAAGATGCCAAATGAAACAATCTGAACCCCTTGGGCTAGATTCACGGTTACTTAATCTCCTTGCAACGTATTACTAACGCGATCGCAACCTAGTCGAGCTGAACCTTGTAATAATCTTTTCACCTCCTGCTAGCTACCATTCCCTCTACAGAAAAGTTTGAGAAAAGTTGCACAAGGCTCAACAGCTGCGTGCTACTTCTTGGCTGCTTCTTCTGCCTTAGGTTCCATCTGTTCCACAATTTCTTCTGGACGCAGACCAGGGCGTCGAGAACCTGCTGGTAACCCGTGGGGGTCGAGGACACCCTTCGGCAAATATGCCAGTTCTCGTAAGGGAGTTACCATCGGGTCGTTGGTAACTTTGTACGGCAGTCGTCCCATCGCCACGTTATCAAAGTTTAGTTCGTGGCGATCGTAGGTAGACAGTTCATACTCTTCTGTCGCCGATAAACAGTTGGTCGGGCAGTATTCGATGCAGTTGGCGCAGAAGATACAAACCCCGAAGTCGATGCTGTAGTGCTTGAGTTTTTTCTTCTTAGTTGCTTTGTCATATTCCCAATCCACTACTGGCAGGTTAATCGGACAAACCCGAACGCAAACTTCGCAGGAAATGCACTTATCGAACTCAAAGTGAATCCGACCCCGAAACCGCTCCGACGGAATAAGTTTTTCGTAAGGATACTGCACAGTCACTGGACGGCGCTGCATATGATCGAAGGTGACAGATAGACCTTGACCAATATAGCGGGCGGCTTGAACAGTTTCTTTAGCGTAGTCGCCAACTTGTTTGAGGAATTTCAACATAGTAATAGGTGTCTCTCTTCTCTCTTCTTAAAGTCCTTGGTCTTTTGTGGGGATAACAAATGACCAATGACCAATGACCAATGACCAATGACCAATGACTAACCACCAAAGGCAACAGGAAATGCTAGTTTGAGCGCAGCAGTCAGTAGTAGATTTACCAGTCCGATTGGAAGCAGAAACTTCCATCCTAAATTAAGCAGCTGGTCAATACGAACACGGGGAAGCGTCCAGCGCAGCAGAACGGCGATAAAGACTAGGAAGTAAGCCTTAAGCAAGGTCATGGTAATCCCTAAAGACGCCTCGATTACCTGCAACCAAGGGCTTGTCTCACTGACGCCCAGCCAGCTAGCTAGTTGACTAAGAGGAATCGGGAACTCCCACCCCCCCAAGTAGAGAACAGCAAACAGCAGGGCGGAGAGAACGAGGTTGACGTAGGAACCGATATAAAATAGACCGAATTTCATACCCGCGTATTCAGTCTGATAACCAGCAACCAGTTCTTCTTCCGCTTCTGGAAGGTCAAAGGGTAGTCGTTCGCATTCTGCCAGGGCGGAAATCCAAAAGATGAAGAACCCCACTGGCTGACGCCAGATATTCCAGCCAAGGATGCCATAGCCTGATTGCTGCTCAACAATGTCAATAGTGCTAAGGCTATTTGACATCATGACAACTGCGAGTATTGCTAGTGACAGAGGTATTTCATAGCTAATCGACTGTGCTGCTGCCCTCAAGCCGCCTAGTAGTGAGTACTTATTGTTAGATGCATAACCCGACATCAGTAACCCAATCGGCGCGATGCTAGACAGGGCAACCCACAAAAAGATGCCAACATTGACATCTGTAATTACAAGGTTCTGTCCAAAGGGAACAATTAGGTAGGACAGGAACACGGGGATGACGACAAGAATAGGTCCGATTGTGAAAAGCCATCGATCAGCCTTAGCCGGGACAACGTCTTCTTTGAAGACTAGTTTCAGACCATCTGCCACTGGCTGAAGAACACCTAAGGGTCCGGCATATTCGGGACCAATCCGTTGCTGAGCGGCGGCAGATATCTTACGCTCTAGCCAAACGACCACAAGGACACCCACAGTAGCACCGATAATCATCAGGAACATCGGTAGCGGCATCCAAATGGCTTTGGCGGCACCAGCTGGGATGCCCAAATCCATGAGCGATTCAATAAAAGTTCCTTGGAGGTCAATTCCTGGATTCATATTTGGCGATACGAGTAATTACTGAGGTAATTCGATATCTGTTGTATCGAATAAATCTGCCAGTTCGTTTGTGAAGATTTTTTTAAGAACTTCTTTGCCTAGTATATCGTTGGATGGTTATCTGCCCCGCAGGTGCCTCAGAATTTATACTTATCAAGATTGTTAGTTTTTCTTCGAGTTTCTTACTTATAGCGATGCATCTATAGCCACTATAGTTATTGCTGATGTTCATCCAGCCACAGGGTTAAATCCGTTCTAGTGTTCAGAAGAGTCCGGCGATAATTCTCAGCGATCGCCCTCTATCACTTTACGTTTACGAGAAGCGATCGCATTCCTGTAAGCTAAAACATACCCGCAACTAGCGTTGTTCGATTGGGAGATAGGGAGTGTCGTGAGAACCCGTGTAGATTTGGGTAGGACGGAAGATACGGTTTTCTCCAAGTTGTTCCTTCCAATGAGCCAACCAACCCGCTACACGAGCGATCGCAAACACAGGTGTAAACAAGTCCGTGGGAATCCCAAGTTTTCGGTAAACTAAGCCAGAGTAGTAATCTACGTTGGGGTAAATTCCTTTATGACCGAGTTTTTCCTCTACCGCCCGTTCCATCTCTACAGCAATGTCATAGTACTTGTCGTGACCAAACTTCTCAAACAGTTGCTCGGCTAGGTTTTGAAGAATGAGCGCTCGTGGGTCTTTCACCTTATAGACCCGATGACCAAAGCCCATAATTTTAGATTTTCGCTCTAAGCAATTATCCAAGTAAGGGCGGACATTCTCAACTGAACCAATTTCTTCTAGCATGGCGATTACTTCTTCATTTGCCCCACCATGTAAGGGTCCAGCCAGAGTTCCAACCGCAGAAGCCACCACGGCGTAAGGGTCAGTCAGTGTCGATGCCGTAACCATTGCGGAGAAAGTGGAAGCATTAATCGTATGTTCTGCATGAAGCGTCAAGCAGACATCAAAAATATGAGCGGCTAGAGGATCGGGTTCCCGCTCGTTCAGCATATACAAGAAGTTAGCACTGTAATCCAAGTCATCGTTAGGGCGCACGGGGTCGTTACCCTTACGCATCAGCTGGAAGGCGGCTACCATCGTGGGGATTTTCGCCAACAGCCGCACCACAGCTTCCCGGATGTATGCGGGGTCATCTAAGGCGCGTTTGGAGTAAAAAAGACCCAGTGCAGCCGCAGAGGCTTGCAGAGCATCCATTGGGTGACCTGTTTCGGGGAAGCATTTCATCATGTCCCGAATTCGATACTTGATGCGCCGATGGTAGTGAATTTCTTGTTCAAAGAGGGCGAGTTCTTGGAACGTCGGCAGTTCACCCCAAATTAGAAGATACGCTGTCTCTAGGAAGGTGCTTTTTAGTGCGAGTTCTTCAATACGGATGCCACGATACTCCAGTATTCCCTGTTGTCCATCGACATGGCTAATACTGGATTGGGCAGCGGGAATGCCTTCTAAACCTGGCTTATACTCGCAGACAGTCATGTTGCCACCGAATGAGTTTGAAACGTTATCAGGCTAACTTACCAGAAACCTTCATATTAGTTGTCCCTGTTACAAAGATCATTACATCGTTTTGAGTGGGATATCGACCAAAGTTTTACCAAGGAGGAAGTAACAGAGAAGATTTTATTGATAATCCTTAAGGGATGCTGAATTTATCCCTAAGGTTCTATTCATCTTACTTATCCTTACCTAGGCTAACTGTTGCTTCGACATACTCTTGAAGACTCTCTATCTCACAGTAGCCACTTGGGTGAGAGCAGCAAAAATAGTTCGCTTTGTCCGATCGGCATTTCGGTTTCTGGAATGTTTAACCCAATGATGCCAGCTTTTTTGAGAACCAGCTTTTCTTGAGCGCTACCCCAGACTAAAGCTTCTGCCCAATTTCCTAAATCCGGTTGATGACCAACCAGGGCTAAACATCGGTTACCCCCTGCATCTTTGAGCCATTCCTGTAACCAGCTAACCCAGGTATGAATGTCACCATTGGGAGCAAGATTGGTAAACTCTTGCACTTGGTTACTGAGTCCAATATTTTGGAGGATTGCAGCAGTTTCTCGTGCCCGCACTAAGGGGCTAGTTAGAATCAGGTCGAAATGCAGATGGCGATCGCGCAGTTGCTTGGCTACTTTAGTCGTCTTCTTACGTCCTTCGTCGGTCAGGGGACGTTCTTCATCATTAGCGTAAGACTCCCGTTCAGCGGCAATGCCGTGGCGAATTAAATACAGTTCCATGAGTATTAGTCATTTCATTGGTCATTGGTCATTAGTTAGCAGTGACCGATGACAAATAATAAATTGTGAAGAGGAAATTTACTTGTACACCAGTTTAGCCAGTATGAATTAGGTTGTCCCTAGGATTAACTAATCGCAGGAGCTTTTGCTTGATTTGGATATCAAAGACTTCCCATTTCAGCTTGGCATACTCCGAGTTGTCATTAAAGCTGCCTAAGAAGCCCATTGGGATTTCAAAGCCGCCTGCCATCATGCGCCCCCCACCAAAGAATCGTCCATTACTATCTTGACCGAAAGCTTCTTTGATAAACTCGTCGGGGTCGAGTGTAAGTTTGGTGGTTCTCAAGGAGCCAATCACGACTTCTAATTCTTCGTCTTCGTCGTGAACGATGCCGTAAACCACGGCGGTATGCACGTTTTCTTCAGTAACCAAGAAGTCAGCCGCTTGGGGGATGGCATCTCGGTCATCATAGCGGAGATAGCCAACACCTGCGATGGAGAAGTTATTTTGTACGAAGCGATTTTTAAGCGATCGCTCGATCACATCCATCACTCGACGCGATCGCGCTGTTTGCAGCACTGCATTCAAGAGTTGGGAGTCGTAGAACCGACTGAGATACCCAGCGGCTAAGAAATCTTCTTCCTGCGCCTGCATCAGCCGATTTGTATCTGACCGCAGACCATGCATTAAAGCTGTGGCACACTTAACGTGTTCCTGATTGTTGATGTCTAGCTTCAGCAATCCGGCTTGCAGGTATTGGGTTAATATTGTTGCTGTGGATCGCGTCTGAGGGCGAAGATCCAAGAATTCTGATTCGATCTCTCCTTGGGTACTGTGATGGTCGATGACGACTGTAATTGGGATACCTGCTTGCCTCACCAAGGGCATCAACTGGCTAGTCGTTCCCTGATTATCAATTAACACACACCCTTGGTAGTTCGATAAATCTCGTTCCTTCAAGTTCTGGACTGCCCAGCGTTTTGCTGGTAAGTTAGTCAGCTTAACCAATGCAATGTTTTCCTGATGAGAGAGGGTTCCCGCATAGACAATGTCGCATTGGATGTTGTACTGCTGGGCAATTAGGTGGTATGCCCAAGCACTGGATAGAGCATCTGGATCGGGGAAATCTTGTATAACAATTAGCTGACGCTCTGAGCGATGATGCTCCAAAGCCTGTCTAAACTCTTTGATCTTTGGCTCTGGGGAAGCTTCTAACCACCGTTTATCACGGGAATTACCGCTGTTGCCACTAACACTTTTCGGGGATTTCTCCATTTGTTGAGCTTCAACGGTGACCGTTTCTAGGTTAGGTACGGCAGCGTCAGGTGAATGATTAGTAGGTATGAGCGAATTAGATGGCATTGCGGTTGTGATGTGGTGAGTCGTGACCTTACCAGCGCTGCACGCATCGCAGATTTTACAGCATCTGGTGGTTGACTTGGCAATCAACTAACTTTCATTTTCGCAAAACAACCCTGAGCCAGACACTGTCGCTCGGTCGAGTTTTCCGGCATATACAAGGAGCTGATTCGGGACTAAAATACCCTATACTCGATCTAGCCGCTGTGGTGTTAAATACCAATCACGTACTTGCGCCACTCTTGATGTAGACCACCTTTGACGTGTTTGGCAACTTCAAAATGAAGGCTACTGTAGGGTCTACGAGGCTGATGCCGCAAGGTCATATTCGCTTCTTTAGGAGTGCGGCTGCCTTTTTTGACGTTGCAGCGTACACAGGCGGTGACAATGTTTTCCCAGGTATCGCCTCCATGACGAGAACGGGGAATCACATGATCTAAGGTTAAGTCGTCACCCGTGTAACCGCAGTATTGACAAGAGTGCCCATCTCGGTGGAGGATATTTCGGCGGGTCAGAGGAATTTCTTTATAAGGAACCCGAACGTAATGACGCAGCCGAATGACAGTAGGGAGAGGGAACTCTGAGTAGACGTATTTGCCGTTGTGTTCTACCTGCTCCGCTTTCCCTTTGATCAACAAGACAACCGCCCGTCGCCAGTTGGTGATGTTGAGCGGTTCGTAGGAGGCGTTTAACACCAGAACCTTGCCCATTGGTGATCGAAATTAAGAGAATATTTTTCCAGATAGTAACACAGGTCACTCTAGATTGGATGCATATATTGGTCATTAGTGATTAGTTCTTAGCAAATGACTAATGACTAATCACTAATGACTAAGAACCAATGACTACTAAATTCGCCGCAAGTCTTCCAGGACGGCAACGGCTGATTGGTATCTTGCCGGGAAATTATAGCGCACCATTTGATCTATAATCTTGGCAATTTCTTCCCGCACATTAGCCAGATGATGCCAGCTCACATCGCCAGTCTCAGGTGAAAGCTCCAGCCGATAAGGTGGTATACCTGTGAGGGCTTGAATCCCGATCATCCCTAGGGCGTAAATATCACTACTAATGGTTGGATGTCCGGCATATTGCTCTGGCGGTGCATAGCCACGAGTACCGATCGCTACAGTAAAATTTTCCTGGTCAGCTTGTTCTTGGGGTTGAATCTGTTTCACGGCACCAAAGTCAATTAAGATAACTTGACCGTCGTGGTCGCGACGCATGATATTACCCGGTTTGATATCGCGGTGGATAACGCCGTGTTCGTGGATAAAACTCAGAACTTCTAAGACATCTTTGAGTAACTGCACCACTTGAGCGTCGGGGAGTTTTTTATCCACTGGCAGTTCGTCAGTGAGAGGATGACCGTCAACGAATTCTTGGACGAGATAAAATTCTTTCCGTTCTTCAAAATGAGCCAACAGCCGAGGAATCTGAGGATGAGTCCCCAATTTTTCTAAGATTTGTGCCTCGGTATCGAATAAGCGTCTAGCAATCTGTAAGAACTTTTCATCGCGGCGGGCTGGTTTCAATTGCTTGACCACACACTGAGGCGCACCAGGGCGATGGGTATCTTGTGCCAGGAAGGTAACTCCAAACCCGCCAGAACTCAAAGTGCGGTTAATTTTGTAGCGTCCAGCCAGGAGGTTCGCATCTTTTTTGTCTTCCCTCCGTATTGAATCTGAGCTAACTTCACCCGGTGTCCAAACCGAAGTGGAATCCTCGTCGTCATCGGGGGGTATCGCCGTTTCTTCATCCAGTTCCCCATATGGCTCCGTTGTCAGAGGGCTGGGAATTTTCTCCTTTAAAAGAGTTTGCAGCAAGGCAATGTTCTGTTCCTGTTGCTTGACTTTGTCAGCAATGTATTCAGCTTCTTGTTTAGCCTCGTAGACGCTGTACCCGATAACACCAAAAGCGGCGGTAATCAAGCCAAGGGTGGGTGCTACCACGGGTATCCATCCCGATCCCAAAAAGGCAACTACCGATATCCCTAACAAGGAACTGAGGGTAACACCTTCAGCTAGTACAAGCTGTCCGGGATGACGGACTAATCGCACCACGATTCCACCAGCCAATGCCCAGCCCCAAATCCACAAGACTTCTGCCCAGTCCGGCAAAAACCAGAATTGTGGACGACCATCGAGTACAGTACTGAGCAGTTGGCTGACAATCTGACCGTGTACCACAACTCCCGGCATTTTTTGATTGCGTCGCTGACCCGAACTGTAGGGGGTAAAGAAGGCATCATCAATGCTGGAGGCGGTGACACCAATGAGGACGATGCGGTCTTTCACCCAACTGGAGTCGATGCGATTGTTGAGAACGTCACTCAAGGTAACGCTACGGGCAAGTGAATTAGCAGAACGGTAATTCAAGAAAATTTGGTAACCACCCGTATCTCCATGCTGATAGCCACCGTCGCTAGGCAATACAGGTTTGAAAATTACATTTCCGAGCTTTAAGTATTCTTTCGTAACCCATTCGGGCTTAAATCCTTTACCCAGTTGAAAGTGCTTTTGCTCAACCAAGTCGGCCTTAATGCCCTTTTTTTCTAAGTAACGTCGGGCTAGCTGAAAGCTTAAGGACTGGTCGCTCATGCAGCGAGAGTTGTCGGGTGGGGTGAGAAATAACAGACCCCGCCGGATAATTCCATTGTCATCAAGGGAAAAGTCGGCAAAACCTGCCCGTGACGTTGGGACGCTGGGAGGTGGAGGCGTGCCGGGAGTGTCAGCATCGCTGATTTTGCAAACGGGTATGATGCGATCGCTTTTTTTCAACAGCGTCGATAACTCAGCGTGACCGGGTGGCTGTGGAATATCCCGATAAATATCCACACCAATCCCGGCAGGTTGATATTGCTCTAACTTACTTAAAAGCTGCGCCATCACCGCGTCAGTCAGTGGATAAGGCGGGTAGGACTGAATATCCGCCTCGGTAACCTTCACGATTAGTAGTCTTGGATCTGGCGGTAATGCCGGACGCACCTGCATTAACTGGTCATAAGCACTCAGTTCCAAAGGCTCCAATAGACCTAGCTGCCGACCCACAAATAGCAAGCCAGTGATACTGAGGCTTGCCAGCAATGCCGGCCGTACCAACTTAGAGCTGCCAAGGTGCTTCAGTCGCGACAACACCACAGACAATTTTGTAGGCACAGGGCTGGGATTCCCGCCTTGAGTTTGGAGTTTGGGGGTTTGAGTTAACTCTCCACTGGTCTTCACAATCGCTGACCGCTCACAACTAATAACTAAAACCTAGCAATTGATTCACCTAAAGAACAGGTCGCTGCGGTCTAGATACTTTTCCCTGTTCAAAAGCAGCAACTTGGCTTACATCTACCCCTGACCCTACTATATGTTGTCATCATTCATTAGTCGTGGCACAGACTAATGAATGATGACACTTGACGATAACACAAGTTTTAAACTGAATTTATATCCATTCACTAAAATCTTGCTACAAATTGATCTTACGTTTTGGTCATGAAAAAAAAGAAAGCCCGCCGCAGCGAGCTTTGAACTTAAAAATAGATTTGTACTTCTGAGAAGGCTTTGCTGTTTGACGTTGTCTTACTTCTCGGTCATCGTCCAAGCACCATCCCAATTCTCTGGAGGCGGTGTCTTCAGCCAATGCTGACAACGAGCTAGATGCATATCGGCAGGCTTGTCATTGGGGTCAAATTTCAGCACTTGAGCAAACTCTCCGATCGCGATCGCAAAGTCCTGATTTAGGTAAAGTTCTCGTCCTTTCTGGTAATGCTCCATTACGTGCTGCTTCTGTTCAGAAATGGGTTCGGACGCTAACCCAATGAGTTCGTAAATCGATACGGGTTGAGTTTTGCCCTTGACGCGAATCTTGTCAAGTTCGCGAGCGCAGACCTGGTCAGCACAGGGCTTGTATGTATATTCGCTGATGATAATATCACAGCCGTATTGCTTACTTGCGCTCTCCAACCGAGAACCCAAGTTAACACCGTCGCCAATTGCCGTGAACTCCATTCGCTTACTAGAACCAATGTTGCCACTAATAACGCTATCAGAGTTGATCCCGATACCAATTCGGATCGGTACTTTGTTGTTAGCGGTACGACGGGCATTGAATTCGGCTAAACGATGGCGCATCTCCAAGGAGGTTTGCACGGCTCTCCAGGCATGATCTTTCAGAGGCAATGGCGAACCAAAAACTGCCATAATCGCATCGCCAATGTATTTATCCAGGGTGCCTTTGTTCTTAAAGATTGCGTCAACCATCGACTCAAAATATTCGTTGAGCATCCCCACCACCTCTTCTGCCTCTAAGCTTTCTGTTAGGGCGGTGTAGCCGCGAATATCGGAGAATAGGATCGAAACGTCTTTGCGATCGCCTCCTAATTTGGCATCATCGAGCTTCAGTAACTCCTCTGCCAATTCCTGAGTCATGTAGCGATACATCGTACTCTTAAGCCGCTTTTCATCGCTGATGTCTTCCATAACCACCAGTGCGCCACGGACTTTGCTAGGGTCAGCCGCATCGGCAATGGTGTTAACGGATAAATTCACACTACGTTGTTGCTCGTTTCCCTTAGACAATAAGGTTTGGTCTGGGTAGTATTGCTGACGCGCTCTTACATCCTTACCACCTATCGCCTTATTGAACCACTGGGCAAATTTGTTATTGCCACTTTTTTCTTTATCCTCAATCTCGATGACGTTACTAATCTGTTCGCCTTCTAAGCGTACGTTGCCATCCAAACCGAGTAATTCTTTCGCACTCTCATTGACGGCGATAATTTTACCTTCTTTGTCTGTCGAGATCACGCCATCAGAGAGACTCCGCAAGATATCGCGCTGCATTTGCTCTTGTTGCTTCACTGTGGCAAACAACTTGGCATTTTGCAGAGCAACACCCGCTTGAATATTAAACGCCTCCATGAACTCTTGGTCGGTGCGATTAAAACTCGCTCTCCAGCACTCCGGTGCTTCTGGCCAACGAGTAGGGTCATAGGGTGGAAGCTCGCCCTGTTTCTTTTTGTTAATTAATTGCGTGACACCAATCAAATCACCATCGGCGTTGAATACTGGCATACACAATAAGCTACAAGTGCGATAACTTGTTCTCTTATCGGTTTCCTTAGACGTTTCCGAGTTGGGATTGTCATACAAGTCAAACCCAATATTGACTAGCTGACCTGTGAGTGCCACTTGACCCGCAAATGAGTTCATCGACATGGGAAGGCGGATTTCTTTCAGCTTGCCCTCGATCGGCAGCTTTGTCCACAAATCATTGCGCTCATGGTCAATCAACCATAGGGTACTGCGATCGGCATTCATTAGCTGCTTGGCTTCATGCATCACCTTTTTCAAGGTTTCTTCCAGATCCAAGCTGCTTTTGCTGAGGGAGTTTGTCGCCGCGATTAGGGCTTGAGCCGCTTGCTGTTTTTGGGTTGCCTTTCGTAATGACAGAGAAGATTCTAGGATTATCCGAATTGAAGGAGCGAAATCCTCAAAATCTTTTTCATCTTTCTCAGTGAAGCCACTCTGGTCAATTCGTTGGTCTAGAGGAGCCTCTGGATTATGAGGAAACTTTAATTTATTCAGGAGTTGGACGACGGCAACTAAATCTCCCTGTTCGCTTAACAGGGGTAAAGCCAGCATTGTGTAGGTGCGGTATCCTGTTCTTTCGTATTGCTCCTTAGCTCCAGCGGAACGGTCGGGATCGTCAAACAGATCGTAGGGAATATTAATTCCTTGCTTAGATGTCGCCACATCCGCTGCGATACTGCCATGATCGGCAGGAATCCGAATTTCTAAGGAGCCGCCACCCTGGTCTTGTGCCACAATTGACCAGAGTTGATTTCTGTCTTCATCCTTGAGGAAAATCGTTGTTTTATCAGCGCCGAGGAGTTCTCCGGTCTTGATGGTGATCGACCGTAACATCTCGTCTAAGATCGCATCAAACCCTTGGCTGTCGAGCATATTGTCGAGCATCGACAGGGTTTGATTGACGACGTGGAGCTTGTTCTCCACATCCTTGGCAACTTGTTTAAAGTTGTCCTGATTTAGGGGAGCGAGAAAGCTAGAAAAAGTTCCCTTATTAGTTGCTAATGCACCAGCAGTTGATTGCTGTTGTTCTTGCTCGCTCTGGTCTTCAGCACTAGCGGAAACATCAATAGTGATTGCCTCGTCACGATCTAAAGCAGACCAACGGGAAGATGCAGCTGTCATATCTCTTTTCGGGGGCAGAGAACAATGTCTGGCACACTTAAAAGTATTTTATAGATTTACCACTAAAAATTTACTGTGCCCAGTGAGCCAATTCTAGACCATTACCCTCTGGGAGTGTAAGAAACACAGAAAATATGTTAGGTGAAAGATGCAGAGCTGGTTTTAGGGAAACCTCTACTAATAAGTCTACGACTTCTTCGTTCAATTTTGCCGCCAATTAGCCGCTTTTGTCAGGAGGGACTCGGCAAATGTCATGGCTTCTTGAGCAGACTGCCCACCTGCGAGTTGGGCGATTTCTGCTTGGCGGTGCGATCGCTCGTTGAGGAGACTGACGCGAACGACGGTGCGAATGTCAGAAACAGACTCAGGGATTTCGCTGTCAAGTTGGGTTGTTGCTTTACCGTTCCGTTTATTGGAGGGTTTCTTCGACTGGAGAATCAGCGGTTGGTCGATGACTTGTTTATCGACTCGGAAGTGTCGGTCTGCCATTGCTGCGATTAAGGGTTGGTGAGTAACACAGAGGACTTGATGTCGCTGACTGAGTTGGTGAAGGCGTTCCGCGATCGCCTGTGCGACACGACCGGAAACCCCAACATCAATTTCATCAAAAATTAAGGTTCCCCAAGCATCGGTAGTATTAGAAAAACACGCTTTCAGTGCCAGGAGAAAGCGACTCATCTCACCGCCAGACGCCGTAGCAGAGAGGGGTTGCAGCGGTTCTCCTGGGTTGGGGGAGAAGTAAAAGGTCACTTGGTCAGCACCCGTCGCTGTGGGAGCAGTCGGTGCGATTACTACCTGAAACTGCACTTTTTCCATCGCTAGAGGCTTTAATTCAGCAATCAACCGTCTTTCTAATTCTTCAGCCGCCGTGCGGCGCAACTGAGTCAGCTTTGTACAGGCATCCGTTAAGATTTCTTGACATAAAGAGTAAGTTTTTTCCAAGTCTTCTAGAGATTGACCCTCACCACTGAGTTCTGCTAACTCTGCTTGGAGTTTTTCGTAGTGAGCGATCGCTTCTGCGAGGGTTGGTCCATATTTACGGCAAATCTGTTTAAGCGCCTGAATTCGATCTTCTACCTCTTGTAGACGCTCTGGATCGGTTTCCAATCCATCTCCATAAGCATTAATTTGATGGCTTGCTTCTACCACCTGTGCCAGCGCCGCACTAACTAATTCCAGCAAAGATTGCAGCTGAGTATCGTACTGCACCATATCCGTTAAGGTTCCTTCTGCCTGTGCCAATAAATCGGCACACGCTGCGGCGCTATCATTTTGGTAGAGTGCTTGATAAACTTGGTAACTCTGCTGTTGTAGGTCTACGACATGACTTAGACGCTGACGTTCTTGTTCGAGTTGTTCGAGTTCATCAGCATCCGTGAGATTAGCAACACTCAGTTCCTGGGTTTGGTACTCCAACCAGTCGAGCCGTTGCAAGCGTTGCTGTTCGGATTGTCGCCGTTTCTCCAAGGCTTTTGACGCCTCCTGACACTCTATATAGGCAGAAGCAACCAAATCTCGCTGCTGAGTTAAGAGAGAACCTCCATAAAGATCGAGTAGCCCCCGTTGGAGGGCTGGAGCCATTAGTTGTACGGTTTGACCTTGGGCCGTGATTTCGACTAAGCGATCGCGCAGGCGTTCCATCAGTTGTCGATTGACCAAGACGCCATTAACGCGGGTTCGCGATCGCAGGCTTCCTTGATTAGCACCAATCTCTCGACTACAAACCAATGCCGCCTCATCGAGCAAGTCAATTTCCTGTTCGCTCAACCACGCAATCAACGCGGCATCTGCTCGGAACGTGGCTTCGACTAAAGCACGTTCTGTACCAGTCCGAATCAGCCGACTGCTGACTTTGCCACCCAACGCTACATCAATGGCATCTAAAATAATTGACTTACCAGCACCCGTTTCGCCCGTCAAGACATTTAGTCCTGTGTCAAATTCCAGTTCTAACTGGTCGATCAAAGCAAAGTTATGAATCCGCAAAGAGAGCAGCATAGGAATTTTAAATTGAAAAAATTGAAAATTGACAATTCAGATTTGACTAACTTAAGGCGTAAGACAAGAGAAATATTTTCATTAATCGTGACCTGTACCAAAGATATAGAAAACAGAGAAAACAGGCGTATTGAGTTGATTTTTACGCAACGCTCAGACCAGACCCATTTGGCTCGTAAGTCTTGTAACTGCTGGTATTAAACTAACGCTTTGATGCAAAATTCACCTTGAGGGAAGATGTCAGAAAGGCAAATGAGAGTAAATACTTAATTTTATGAATAACAGCAAACGATACGGCAGTTAAGTGCAACTGAGTGATAATTGTTATCCAAATTAAGTTTAGATTTAGTGTCAAGGTGTCAAGTTCAGCCTAAGCCGCTTTTGCCGCTTTGGGAAAACTGAAGACACTGAGGTCACCTTAACCAAGATGAACGGAGTTTTGTAGCGACCGCAATTGTTGTTGTTACAATACTTTACAGAGTCGCTCCTGTCGGTCCCTAATCAATATGAATCTTAAAACAGTTTCCCCGGCTTCCAACGAAATAGACTCAAACACTGTGGTGAAAAAGCCGCTAATGGTGCAAGTACCAACAGAACCGATAAAAGTTGACTATGAGTTAAGTCCGACGCCAGTGCCACCAGAGGCGTTTCTGAATAAACCAGCAGTCGTTTCTACAGAAGCACTGCGCTATGACCCAGTGGCGATCGCCGCCCAATATAGGAAAGCACCCCTAGAAGTCTTAGGGCGGATTTTAAATATTACATTACCGTCTATCTCCTTTGCTCTTGGAATGTGGTGGGATCGCCTGTGGGGTCGAAGTGTTATTAATCAACGGCGTCGGGCGATTCAGTTGCGGAAACTATTGACAGGTTTGGGACCCGCTTACATCAAGGTAGGACAGGCACTTTCAACGCGACCGGATTTAGTGCCACCGGTGTTTTTGGAAGAATTGGCACTGCTACAAGACCAACTGCCACCGTTTCCTAATGAAATCGCTTACCAATTTATCGAAGAAGAATTAGGCGCTCGCCCGCAGGAGATTTACGCCGAACTCACCCCACAACCCGTAGCCGCAGCTTCCCTAGGACAAGTTTACAAGGGCAAGCTCAAGACGGGAGAAATCGTGGCTGTAAAGGTGCAGCGTCCGGGTTTAGCCAAGCGAATTGCCCTGGATGTCTATATTCTGCGAAGCCTTGCTCGATGGGCGCAAAACAACATCAAGCAGATACGAAGTGATTTGGTTGCCATTATGGACGAATTTGGCAGCCGCATCTTTGAAGAATTGGACTATAGCCTAGAAGGGCGCAATGCGGAGCGTTTTGCCGAGCTGTACGGTCATCTTCAGGATGTCTACATTCCTCGAATTTACTGGGAATACACGGGGCGTCGCGTCCTGACGATGGAGTGGATTAACGGCACGAAGCTGACCAATATGGAGGCAATTAAAGCCCAAGGAATTGATGCGAGGCATCTGATTGAGGTGGGTGTTCAGTGTTCCTTGCGGCAGTTGCTGGAACATGGGTTCTTCCATGCTGACCCTCATCCAGGCAATTTATTGGCGACTCCTGAGGGGAAGTTGGCTTATCTTGACTTTGGCATGATGAGCGAAGTCAAACCTTATCAGCGATACGGTTTGATTGAGGCAGTTGTCCATTTGGTGAATCGGGATTTTGCAGGATTGGCACATGACTATGTGAATTTGGAGTTTCTGACGCCGGATACAGACTTGACACCAATTATTCCTGCACTAGCGAACGTTTTTAAAGACGCCTTGGGAGCCAGTGTTGCAGACCTTAACTTCAAGAGCATCACCGATCAGTTATCGGCGTTGATGTACGAGTATCCGTTTCGGGTGCCTGCCTACTACGCGCTGATTATTCGCTCGTTGGTGACATTAGAGGGGATTGCAATTAATGTCGATCCTCAGTTCAAAGTACTCTCGAAAGCCTATCCTTATGTATCGAAGCGCTTGTTAACCGACCCCTCACCGCAATTACGGGCTTCTTTAAAAGATTTGCTGTTTAAGGATGGCAGTTTCCGCTGGAACCGTCTGGAGAATTTGTTGCGTAATGCTGGAAGTAGTGCAGATTATGACCTCAACCAGGTGCTAAATCAGACGATGGAGTTTCTCTTCTCTGAACGGGGGGCTTTTATCCGCGAGCAGTTGGTGGAGGAAATTGTCAAAGCTGTAGACGCCTATGGGCGACGGACGTTGGACAATGTTACCTATTCTTTGCGGGAACGCCTGGGATTAGCAGAGAAGAAGACGCCAGTGACGACGGTGGAGGACGCTCAGACGGCGGAACACCTCAAGCGGATTTGGGAAATTTTGAAAGAAACTCCTGGTTTTGACCCGATGCAGCTAGTACCGTTGGTTCCCCAACTCTTGATGAAGCCTGAAACTCAACGTATGGGGCAAAAGATTGCTGGCGGTTTAGCGCAACGGGCGATCGCACGCTTGATTCGGGAGGCTTTACTGAAGGATGCGCCTCAAGAAGTCGAGCAAAATGGTCGTAAGGTAGTTCCTGCACCAAAGTTGATTCTACCCTCTGCTGCTGTAGTTCGATAAGGCAGTTTCTTCAACTACCCTCTATAGGAAAGGAATATTTATTCAAAGCCCGTGCAAGCGGGCTTTTTTGATGATGAGGTAGTCCAAATGTAGGTAGGCTTTCACTAAACCACAATGGTAGGGGTACGATATATCGTGCCCCTACGATAGAGCTGTAGAACGGAGAACGGGTATATTGCATAAGTGGTAGTAGATCAAGAGATAGATTCAGACAGCATTCATTAAATTACTTTTTCCAGGGACATTAATGATGTACTACTCCATTAAACCCCTAGCTACAGGCTACCGCCTCAGCATCTGGGAGCCAGCCTTAGTCACCCACAATCGCGTCAATCCTTTCCACTTCAAGTTAAATTTCACGCTCATCTGTCCTAGGGAGGCAGAGAAAATTTTAAATTTGATTCCAGGACAAAAAATAGAAGCTGGAAGAGCTAGTGGCTCCATTTCCAGTCAATTAGCTCTGGCTACGTCTTGAATAATCTTCCTCCAACAATAAAACCCGGCATTTCTACCGGGCGTTGGAAGTATTCACAAGGTTGTAAGAATTTGCGATTACTATACCGCAACTGGGGTTCCTTGCTTCTGCTTCGCTAACTCCAAAAGACGACGAATCCGCTCTTCTGTAGGTGGATGAGTCCGGAAAAGAGACTGTAAACCTTGGGTAGAAAGAGGATTGACAATGAGTAACGGTGACATGGCGGGATTGCCATTCATTGGGATTTGGTGACCCATTGCTTCAAGCTTCTCCAGCGCACTGGCGAGTGCTAAGGGATTGCCTGTGATTTCAGCAGAACCCAAGTCCGCAGAAAATTCGCGGGTGCGGGAGATGGCAAACTGAAGTAGTGCGGCTGCGATCGGAGCCAGAACAATCAAAAACAATATACCCAAAGGGTTACCACCTCTACGGGTATCGCGAGTTACTGGACCATAAAGCGCCCCAAACGTAAGAATTCGTCCCAAGAATGTGATTGCACCAGCAAGAGTCCCTGCAACAGCTTGGGTAAGAGTATCGTGATTGCGGATGTGGGTGAGTTCGTGAGCTAAAACGCCTTCAAGTTCTTCACGGGACAGCAAATCGACGATTCCTTGAGTCACCGCGACTGATGCGTGTTCGGGGTCGCGACCTGTGGCAAAAGCGTTGGGTGATTTGGTCGGTACAAAAAATAATTTAGGCATGGGAATACCAGCCTTATCGCTCAAAGAAGCCACCATATCGTAGAGTTCTGGAGACTCATGACGCGCCAGAGGTTGAGCATTGTATGCCGCCAAAGCTGCTTTATCTGAGTAATACCAAGAACTAAAACTAGTAAATGCTGCAAAAGCTAGACCTAGATAAAGTCCCTGCTCGTTTCCGATCAAGTAGTAGCCTCCCAAAACTAGAAGACCACTCAATAGTCCTAGCAAAGCGGCTGTTTTAATTTGATTGATTCCACGCATAATAAAAGAGTTGTTAATGATTTTATTTTGCTTCCTCCCTAAAATCCCAGAAATTGAAGCAGTACTGTGTCTATCTCATGAAATAAATCTTGCTATCCCAATTAGTAGGGGATTTTTATCAGAAGCAAGTTAAGCATAATTTTTCATAAAAAATTATGCTTATTATTACTTTGAGGACTCAAATCTTGCTTTATCTTTATCTCTTTCAACATCAGCCGTAAAAAAGGCTTCTACCAATGAGCTAAATGACCAGAAAATTCCCAGCCCCAAAAGGAGAAGCATCAAAGGAGCTAGCCCTGCAAAGGGAGCAACTAGCATCATCAGCAACATACCAATTACGACAAGTCTCACTAAAGGATTATTCATTTTGATTTTTCCATAGCAGCTTCCTGTAGTATCTCAATAAAACTTGACAACAGCCATCTAACGAGAGAAGTAAAGTAATGAAGAAAAATAATTTAGAATTTACGATTTGAGTTCTTTGACCGTTATACCAGCGATTGGCAGGGTTTAAAAGTCCTGGATGTGGGTTGTGGAGAAGGATTTTTTTATGTGTAAAAGTTGGTTATTAATTAAAGTTTAAATTGTAGGGGATAGTTGGAGGATGGAGCGGCTGACCATTCCCACATGGAACCTGCATAATTCTTGACATTTGTAAAGCCTAAGTTAGCCAGCACAGCGACAAAAAAGGCAGAGCGCACGCCACCCGTGCAGTAGCTAACTAGTGGGATATCGGGAGTTATTCCTAAGTTATTGAGTTTGGCAATAATTTCTTCGTGGGAAAGCAAATATCCCTGGCTATCGAGTAAATCTTTGAAATAGAAATGTATGGCATTGGGTATATGTCCGCCTCGTTGTTCACCAAAGGGAGTAGCCCCAGCAAATTCCTGTGGCGATCGCGTATCAACTATAATCAACTTTTGAAATTCAGTTAACGCCGAAAGATTGGCTTGGAGTTCATCGCCCTGAATTGACCACAAATCAGTTCGTTTGACAACAAAATCCCCAAGAATGGGTTGAGTGATATCTAAAGTAATGGGAAAACCGATTTGGCTGAGGGCTATATTGCCCCCATCAACAAAGGCAGCTGCTTGATGTCCTAAAGTGCGTAACATCCAAACGATTCGCCCCTCTTCACCAAAGTAAAATGGGTCAGCCGGATTGCCAATTACAATTACTGGCTTATCGTTGAAAATACCAAGCTTTCGCAGTTTTTGTTGTAGAACTTCTGTGTTTTCAAGAAGCTTACCTTGATGAGGCGATCGCTTTTGGGAGAATTGCTTCCAATTGACGTGAACGGCATCCGGGACGTGACCGACTAACCACGCCAGTACATTACGAGAATCGAGAAGTGTTGCTCCTTGGTCGATTAAGTGCTTGGCTTGTGCCGCACTCACTATCCACTGATTGTGAAGGATTTGTTGATTCATCCATTAGAGCGTATCCAAAAAATCCTTTAGTTAACAACTCAGTCTGTGCGGTTCCAATTCTCCTATAAGCGGAAGGCAATCTCCCTCAGCACGTCCTTTCTATTCTGCGGCCCGCCAATGGATATAGGGACGATTAGCAGACACGCCTTTATACAAAATTTCCCGATAGCCATCGTCGCGGCTGACATCCATACGGAAGTAGACTTTGCCGTTGCGGAACTGGAAATTGTAGGCATTCAGCAATGGTGAATTAGCCTGACCAACACAAGAAGCATAATCCTTACGTAAGGGTGCTTCGTACTCTACCCGTTTCTTCTGCGAGTTTACCAACTTGGCTGGTGCAGATGCGATCGCCTGCGTTTCGGCTACAACTGTATGGTCAGCACCTCCTTCAAATCCCTGAGAGAACAGCCAAAGCCCTACCTTTTGGGGACAAGTTCCCGCTTGACGTTGAACATTAAACTGAAAGTTAGGTTGCACTCGCGTTTGTGCAAAGGGGTCTTGCTGGGCATTAGCTGAGACTGAAGCAACAACTGAGTTAGTCGTGCTGATTTGAGGATTGGGTGAGGCATTAGATTGAGGGATTACCGCGAAGGTAAAACCAACTACGACATCTAAAGCGATGATTCCTATTCGCAAACGAGAGATAGCGCTCATTACTAAATCTATTACCTAGAGATCAAAAATTCGTCGGCTTTATCTTGCTTACCTCCACAGGGGCACTGGATCAGCCTGAATCAGTTCTATGACTATGCTGGCTCAGGATAAATGCGATCGCCTTCATCCACTTAGTTCACCCAGTTGGGTGAATCCTGCAAGTTTCCGGGAAACTACTGAGATGGTGATAGAAAATCTCGTCGGAGTGGGTAGGTTTGATTTAACAATGCACCAATCGAATCAGCGGACACTACCCTTTACCGTTAACCTTTAAACCAGTAAGAAGGAAGGGAGTTATGAGTACAGTTCTGGTTGTGGAAGACTCTCACAGCCAACGGGAATGCATCTCACACCAGCTGATGTGGAAAGGACTCAATGTTATTCAGGCTCGTGATGGTGTCGAAGCGCTGGAGCAAATACAAGCTCATTGCCCCGATCTAGTTTTACTAGATTTGGTGATGCCTCGCATCGATGGCTATGGTGTTTGCCGCTTGATTAAGGCTAATCCCGAAACTCGGAATATACCTGTAGTATTCGTGACGGGTAAGGGACGACAGTTCGATCTCCATTGGGGTATAAAACACGCAGAGGCATACGTTAACAAACCTTGGCAACCGAGAGAACTACTTAACACGGTGAACCGAGTTCTTATGGACGCTAAAGGTTTACCGGATAGCGCCTCAGCTGAGGCTTGGACAGAGTACGGTATTTTAATCTTAAACACAATTAAACTCTTGCGTTTGCCGTGCTGATGCCTGGACAAAATACACGGTACAGATTATTAAATTTTACGAGTCTGCCCTTGCTGCTTTTGAGCAAGCCTTGGAAATTGACCCCAATCATGACTTAGCAAATCGCTACCAGGCTACTGTTCAGAAGAAATGGCATAGTTTGCAAGAAAAATTAGCGCAAACCCAACCTTGCAATGTATGCCGTTATTACTATGGTAAAAATGGCTTGACCTGTGCCGTGCATCCGAGCGGGCGTCCTGAAGAACTGTGTTGGGATTGGGAATTTTAAGTAGTAGCTTGAAGTTTGAAAGACGATGACTCCAGAGGGTGCATTAGCAACAGCGTAATGCACTGGTCTGGCTATCGTTGCAATCGCGTATCTTAACTATAGGACTATAGCTAGTTGCGATCGCCACCCTCAAAGTCCTCAATTCAACCCTAACCCTTCAAAAATGTATCAGGGTCGATTCCTGATTCCCGAAGTCGCTGAATCAAAGACTCCAACTTAGCTTCCGCTTCTTCAGCTCGCTGTCTCTCCTGTTCCGCTTGCTGTAAAGCCTGTGCTTTTTCTGCTCGTTCCTGTTCAGCCTCAGTAGGAATCCAGTCGCCTTGAGCCTCATACCAACGCAACCACGATCGCTCAATTCCTTGATACTCACCATGCCACAACCCCAAGCCTAAATCTAGCTCAGGCATCCACACTCGCGCCTCTTGTAACTCTAGCTCTTGGAAATGTGCCCCCACCATTTTAAAGACTCGTAACTGATTGGTATAACGACTAAAAACCACATAGTAAGGAATGCGTAAAATCTGCTCATAAACCTCCCATTTTCGCGGCGGTTTATTCTCACTTTCCGGCTGAATTATTTGCCCATTCCCGGTTAGTTCCTCAGACTCAGGTGGCAGCTTTTCCTCGTCGTTTTCCCCTAAATCTTCTTTTTCCGTACCTGGAGAAAGCAATTCTACAATGACAAGAGGATTGACTCCCTCTTGCCAAACCACGTAAGAAAGGCGCATATCAACTTCATCATAAAGTCGGGGTACACCCACAACGCCAAACCAATCCGGTCGCTTGTACCATTGTTCATGCCGCACGTCATAGTAAAGGTTCATGTCGCTGGCACTGAAAACTTGCGAAGCCCGATAGTGTGGCGGACGGAAGGTGAGGCTCAATAATTGTGGTTGCAAGTCATGAAATTCATCCGGCAAACCAGGTTCCTCCGGGTCTTCACTAGGTAGATCGTACATGGAGGGGAGGGTTTCTCTGGGCGACAAGGGTGGGTCAGTTTGAGGAACAGGGTATTTGCCCGGAAACATAGGCTAAGCGAGGAATGACTGGCTCTATGTTAACAGCACGCTCAGTCTGGCTCGGATTGCCTTCAGGACTTACGTAGTAACT
>DATNQT010000262.1:0-8704 GCA_036703885.1 Candidatus Sericytochromatia bacterium | reverse complement strand
GAGTCTGTTATATATCAAGATATCTTGCAACAGGGCGTACAACAAGGAAGGCAGGAAGGAAGGCAAGAAGGAGAGGTGGCTTTGATTACACGCCAGCTAACGCGACGGCTGGGTGACCTTGACTTATTATTGATTGAGCGGATTAGGGGGTTATCCACTCTCGCGCTGGAGGAGTTAGGAGTAGCGCTGTTGGATTTTTCCAACGCGGCTGATTTAATGGCTTGGTTCGACCAACAGGAGAGGCGGGAAGGAGAGATAGCTTTGATTACACGCCAGCTAACTCAACGATTGGGTGAAGTTGACCCATCACTGAGCGATCGCATTCGGAGGTTATCCCCTCTGGCGTTGGAAGCGTTGGGAATAGCCCTGTTGGATTTTTCCGAAGTGGCTGATTTAGTGGCTTGGTTGGAGCAGCAAGCAGTGCGTGATTAGTGATGATTGTTTTGAAAGTGACACGGAACTCTCTCGTGTCCCTTCAATCCTGACTCATTTCACTCAGAACTCAGCACTTCCTTAATTGCTTCGTAAGCTGGTTTAGGACGGTAAGATTCGTCAAAAATTAGGGGTGCATCTAACTCGCCCGTCAGGCTGGCAATCCAAGTGTAGCGGTCTGTAAATCCCCAGGTAACATAACCCGTACACTTTTGAGCGCGTTTACAGACTCGCAGGAGATCGGCGTAAGCGCGTGCTTGCGCTGCTAAACGCTCTTCTTTGCTGCCCTTACTATCGTTAATTGTTATATCCAACTCAGTAAACTGCACTTCCAAGCCCAGTTTATTGAAACGCTCGAAGTTCTGGGCAAGAGAATCTAGGTTTGGTATATAGTCCAATCTTAGGTGGGCTTGGAATCCTATTCCGTTAATTGGCACACCACGTTGTAGCATACCTGCAACCAGCGTATAAATACCATCTGACTTTTGACCCACTTCCTCCGCTGCATAGTCGCCATAAAATAGGCGTGCTTGGGGGTCGGCTTCGTGTGCCCAGCGAAAAGCCATGTCAATATATTCAGGTCCAATCTCCCGTAGCCAAATCGTATCGCGCCAAGAGCCATCGCGATTAATGATTTCATTAACGACATCCCAAACGGCAACCTGACCTCGATAGCGACCGACTACGGTCTGGATATGGTTCCGTAAAATTTCGATTAATTCATCCCGTGTGAAGTTGCCGTACTCTACCCAACGCGGTAGGGAATAATGCCAGACTAAAGGATGACCCCGCATCTGCATATTATTGGCTTTGGCAAAATCTATTAGCGTATCTACATTAGTGAAGTTATAGCGATCGCGTTTTGGGTGTATTTGATTAAATTTCCAGGCATTCTCTGGCACTATGAGGTTAAACTCTCGTACCAAAATCTCACGGTATTTAGCATCCTTTTGGATTTGTGACAATTCTACTGCCGTACCAATGCCAAAACCTTGCTTTTGTACTAGGGCACGTAGAGAGTCTGTTTTCTCTGCAGCTGGTGCTGGTGTTGGGGGCGTACTATTCACCCTAAATACTATTGAAAACGACACCACCACTAAAACAACTAAAGCCAGAAATAAACGTTGTTTCATAAATTGTTTGTTGTTTGTCGTTGGTTATTTGTTGTGGAAGAGCAAAGCATTGGGTCAGATAAATTACGTAAAGAGATATAAATTTATTACTCAAATGCTTTGCTCTCAAGGTTAGTTATTAGCTATTAACTACTAATAACCAACAACAAATAACTCCTAACAAATTTAAGTTGTCGCTGCACGCGCCGCTGCTGCTTCGTCGGGGTGAATACCTAACCGGGTGAGATTGAGACGACCTTTGTTATCAATTTCCCGCACTTTGACAATCACTTCATCCCCAACAGCGACCTCATCCTCCACTTTGCCAACACGATAGTCAGCAAGTTGAGAAATGTGGATCATGCCTTCTTTTCCAGGAAGCACTTCTACAAAAGCCCCAATTGGAATAATTCGGGTAACGCGACCCGCGTAGACATCCCCTTCATTCAGCTTGCGGGTCATGCCTTGAATGATGTTAATCGCCCGTTTTGCCTTTTCGCCTTCGACTGCAGAAACGGTAATCGTACCGTCGTCTTCAATATCTATCTTGGCACCCGTTTGCTCGGTAATCCCTTTGATAGTCTTACCGCCAGGGCCGATGACCAGACCAATCAGTTCTGGATCGATCTTCATAGTCAGCAGGCGGGGGGCAAAGGGTGACATCTCCTCACGGGGTTTGTCAATGGCTGCCAGCATTTTCTCCAGAATGTGCAGCCGTGCAGGTCGAGCTTGCTCGATCGCTTTGGCGATAACATCCATAGGCAATCCAGTAATTTTCATGTCCATTTGCAAAGCCGTGATACCCGTGTCGGTTCCTGCGACTTTGAAGTCCATGTCACCTAAAAAGTCTTCAATGCCTTGAATGTCTGTGAGAATGCGGACTTCCTCTCCTTCCTTGATTAGACCCATCGCCGCACCGCTTACGGGTTTCGTAATCGGGACGCCAGCATCCATCAAAGCCAGGGTAGAACCACAAACGGAACCCATCGAGGTCGAACCGTTGGAGGAAAGGACTTCTGACACGACACGGAGGACGTAGGGGAAGTCTTCTTGAGGTGGCAATACGGGAACGAGGGCGCGTTCTGCTAATGCCCCATGACCGATTTCACGGCGTCCAGGCGATCGCATCGGTTTGGTTTCACCGACAGAGTAGGGTGGGAAGTTGTAGTGATGCAGATAGCGTTTATCTTCTTCTGGATTCAGGTCATCCAGCTTTTGGGCATCGCCAGGAGTTCCCAAGGTCGCTGTGGATAGGACTTGAGTTAACCCACGGTTAAACAACCCACTCCCATGAACTCGTCGGGGTAATAAACCCACCCGACAGGAAACGGGTCGCACTTCATCCAATTTACGACCATCAACCCGCACGCCTTCTTCAATAACCTGGCGGCGCATCAGTTGTTTGGTCAGGTCTTTAAATGTCTTCCCAACCGCTTTGCTATCTTCTGTGGCACTGACTCGAATTGGGTCATCTTCTGGCAGTTCGGCGATCGCAGCGAGGATAGAATTTTCCTTAATCTCATCTAAGGATGCATCCCGCTGATTTTTGTCTTGGTCAAATTTCGAGAGGATTTCCTTGACTTGGGCAGTAGCGCGATCGTGAATGAATTGCTCCAGTGCCGAGTCTTCCTTGTGCGGTTCCTCAACAGTAACTAACTCAAGCCCTAACTCAGCCAATAGTTCTCGCTGCGCTTGAATCAAGTCCAGCACCGCTTCGTAACCAAAGTCGATCGCCTCAATAATATCTTGCTCCGGCAGTTGGTTAGCACCCGCTTCCACCATGATTACACCCTCTGGGGAACCCGCCACCACCAAATCCAGGTCACCTGCCTCAACTTCTTTGTAGGTTGGGTTGATGATAAAGTCATCTCCCACCAAACCTACGCGCACAGCTGCCATTGGACCATAGAACGGAATCTGGGCTTGCAATACAGCGATTGAAGCACCTGTTACCGCCAAAACATCTGGCGGCACTTGTTCATCCATTGACAGCGTAGTTGCTACGATTTGAATATCATCTCGCAGCCAACTGGGAAACAAAGGTCGCAAGGGGCGATCGATCAAACGGCTGATGAGCGTCACTTTTTCTGGAGGACGCCCTTCTCGTCGTAAGAAACCACCCGGAATTCGACCTGCTGCGTACAGTCTTTCCTCGTAGTCAACCAACAAGGGAAGAAAATCGATGCCTTCTCTGCCAGCAGCGCGCGTCGCTGTCACTAAAACGGCAGTGTCTCCAGACTGAATAAGCACGGAACCACCCGCTTGTGGGGCAAGTAGACCCACTTTCAGTCGAATATCCCGTCCGTCGAAGGATATTGACTTGTCTATCTCTACCATTCGGTACTTTGTCCTTCTCTATCATGTTTTTTTCTATGTCGCAATCGTAGCACTTATGTACTATTGCTGCTTTGAGCTAAATGACGGTGCGTTAGTAGGCAAAAAATAGTTGGCTAGAAAATTAATAATTAGTTAAAAGTCACGAATAAAAAACTCAAAACTCAAAATTCAAAACTTTTTAAGTATGGCAACTTTACATGGCAGTTGGATACCTGGTAAGAGCAATAGTCATCTATTCATTTGGGGAGAAACCTGGCGCACGATGGCGTCTGTAGAATCTCCATCTTCTGACGATGCGCCATCTCATCCATTTGCAATGACACAGGCGGAGTTGACATCTTTTTTGCGTTCCCACAGTCTTGCCATCGAAAAATTTTTGGCGGCGTCTAAGGATTTGGGTCAAGGCAGTCGGAGTCCTGCTGCTGAAAGTAAGCCGCACAAATGGCACACGCAAGTTCTAGCCTTACCGACTCAAACAGTATCAACGAATGAACCCGCCTACCCCCTGCTATCTACTAAGATGCCCTTACCAGGTATAGACGCCCCGCCTCCAGAACTCAAACTGTGGAAAGTCGAGGGGTTCAATCTCGATCCAGTGGAGGCAGTGAAATTTCTGCAAGCGCTACCCCTTGGCTCTTTTAAAGCCTCAGATGCTTATGTGGGAGGCGAGTTGCGGTTTTGGTCGCAAGTTTGTCGGTGGAGCCTGGATTTGCTGACGCGGTGTAAGTTTTTACCGGGACTGTACCGAAAGCCTAACGGTGCTGTTGTGGCTCGCTGGCAACCCCTCCTCGACAGTGCTGTAGACCAAGGGCGTTTAGAAAAGTTTACCCAGTTAATGCCATCTGCTTGTCGCGCTTATCAGGAAATGGGGAGTGGCGAATGGGGAGTGGGGAATGGGGATTCTCCTACTCCCCTGCCACCAGAGCCTCAAGAATTATTGCTGGCATTTTTGAGTAGTGCTATGGATGTCCAGGTGCGTAGTTGGGTGGAGGCTCAGGCAGTACCTGCGGTAGAATCGCCGATGCAGGAGTGGTTGCGATCGCTTATTTCACCCTCTGACACCCTTGAGGCAGAACCTACAGATGTGGCGCGGTTGGAAGCGGCACTTTCTACCTGGACAACACCCGTACAACAGAATTTAGTTGTACCAACGTCCCAAACTTTAGGGCAAAAGCTATGGCGCACTTGCTTTTCTCTCAAACCACCAGCATCTGGCGAAACGAACTGGCGGTTGGAGTATTGTTTGCAAGCGGTTGATAATCCAGACTTCTTGGTTGATGCAACGACAATTTGGAGCCAGCCAGTTGAACGATTAGAGTATCGAGGGCGGACAATTGAGCAGCCTCAAGAGACATTTCTCAAAGGTTTAGGATTGGCTTCCCGGCTTTACCCCCCTATCGAACCCAGTCTGCACGAGCGAGTTCCCTCTTTTTGTGAGTTAACGCCAGTCGATGTATATGAGTTCATTAAGGCGAGTGCGTGGCGATTACAAGATAGTGGGTTGGGAATTGTTCTACCACCAGGATTAGCACCTGGCGCTGGGGCAAAACGTTTAGGAATCAGCATTAGTGCTGAAGCACCCACACCGAAAAAAGGTGAGCGATTAGGTTTGCAAAGCCTACTGAAGTTTAAGTGGGAATTGGCGATCGGTGATAAAACCATCTCAAAAAAAGAATTTGACCGCCTGATGGCACTGAAGTCGCCACTGGTGGAAGTCGGAGGTGAGTGGATTGCTCTGCAACCCTCAGAGGTTCGAGCCGCTCAAGCTATTTTTACAGAGTCCAAAGACCAAATGAGTCTTTCTGTAGAAGATGCCTTGCGCCTGAGTACGGGTGACACAACAACTCTGGCAAAACTTCCGGTAGTTAACTTTGAGGCATCTGGTGCTTTGCAAGAGTTGATTACTAATCTGACAGGCAATCAGTCTATTCAACCCATTGAAGCACCTGCAAGCTTTTGTGGGACTTTGCGACCTTACCAAGCACGAGGCGTTAGTTGGCTGGCTTTCTTGGAACGTTGGGGCTTGGGAGCTTGCCTTGCAGATGATATGGGATTGGGAAAAACCCCTCAGCTAATTGCGTTTCTGCTCCATCTACAAGAGCAAGAGGCATTAGAGTCACCAACGCTAGTGGTTTGTCCAACTTCAGTATTGGGGAACTGGGAACGGGAAGTCAAGAAATTTGGACCCACCTTGAAAGTTATAGTTCACCACGGAGATAAACGACTCAAAGGGAAGGCATTTGCCCGCAGCGTTCAGGATAAGCAGTTGGTGATTAGTAGCTATCCTTTAGTATTTCGGGATTCCACAACCCTTGAAGGTGTTTCCTGGCAGGGTATTGTATTAGATGAAGCGCAAAATATTAAGAATCCAGGAGCGAAGCAGTCGAAGGCGGTACGAGAATTAAAAGCTGGATTTCGCATTGCTTTGACGGGAACGCCAGTAGAAAATCGGTTGTCGGAATTGTGGTCAATTTTAGATTTTCTCAATCCGGGGTATTTAGGTAATCAGCAATTTTTTCAACGACGTTTTGCTATGCCGATTGAGAAGTTTGGCGATAGAGATTCGTTGCAGACGTTGCGATCGCTCGTTCAACCCTTTATCCTGCGGCGTCTCAAAACTGACAAAGAAATCATCCAAGATTTGCCTGAAAAACAGGAAATGAATATCTTCTGCGGACTTTCAGCAGAACAGGCTACTCTCTATCAAAAGTTGGTGGATGAGTCTCTCGTAGAGATTGAAGCTACTGATGGCATCAAGCGTCGGGGGCTAATTTTGACATTGTTATTGAGACTCAAGCAAGTTTGCAATCACCCAGCCCAATTTTTAAAGGAGAAAAAACTGGGGGATTCCAAGCGCTCAGGGAAATTGCTGCGCTTGCAAGAAATGCTGGAGGAGGCAATTGAAGAAGGCGATCGCGCTTTAATCTTCACTCAATTTGCCGAGTGGGGCAAACTCCTTCAACCCTATTTAAAGGAACAACTCGGAGGGGAAACATTGTTCTTGTATGGAGCAACCAAAAAACAGCAACGGGAGGAGATGATCGATCGCTTCCAAAATGACCCAGAAGGTCCACGCATCCTGATTCTCTCCCTGAAAGCAGGGGGGACTGGACTGAACCTAACACGGGCAAATCATGTCTTCCACGTTGACCGATGGTGGAACCCAGCCGTGGAGAACCAGGCTACTGACCGGGCGTTTCGGATTGGGCAAACCCGCAATGTTCAGGTGCATAAGTTTGTCTGTACGGGTACTTTGGAAGAACGCATCAACGAAATTATGGAAAGTAAGAAACAGCTTGCAGAACAAACGGTAGATGCAGGGGAAGAGTGGCTAACAGAAATGGATACCGACCAATTGCGATCGCTCTTACTCCTCGATCGTAATACTGTAATTGATGAAGATTAGTTTTTTGTTTTTTGTTGTTGGTTGTTTGTGATTTGTCAACAACCAACAACCAGCAACCAATAGCCAACAACCAATAACCAATGACTAATTACGAAATTGAAAGCCCAGAATGGTGGGTACAACGGTGGAACGATCTATTAAATTCTTATCGCTTCAAAAAGCGTTTAGAAAGGGCACGTAACTATGCAAGGGAAGGCAACGTTCTCAGCATTGAGTTTAAAGGTCCAGAGGTACTAGCTAAGGTACAAGGTACAGCACCAGAACCCTATCAAGTTTCTCTCTCCATTGACCCATTTACTGAGGAAGATTGGAGTTATGTAGTAGGAACAATGGCTGAACAAGCAATTTACTCAGCTCATCTGTTGGCAGGAGAAATGCCATACGATATTGAAAAAGTTTTTACTAGCAATGGTTTAAGCTTGTTTCCGTTTACGCTATCGGATATCCATTCGCGGTGCAGTTGCCCTGACCCTCAAAATCCTTGCAAGCATATTGGAGCAGTTTACTATCAATTAGGCGATCGCTTTAGTGAAGACCCCTTTGTCTTATTTCAGTTGCGAGGACGCACGAAAGAACAAATTCTTGATGACTTACGGCGGTTGCGGAGTACTAATAGTACGCAAACGGAATCTCACGAGGCTAGTAAAACTTCTGAACTGGAGGTTTCCCCAGCGACTCGACAGCTAACCCCTCTCAACATTGAGCAATTTTGGCAATACTATGAACCGTTAGATTCTTCCTTGGTTGTAATTGCACCACCACCAGATAACCGCACCATTTTGGATGTCTTAGGAACAATTCCCTTAGCATCAACTGACATTCGTGTGATGCAGTATTTAAAGGGAGTTTCTCAAATAGTGAGTCAGCAAGCGGTAATGTCGGCGCTGAATCGAGATGAGTGAGGGTTAACACCTCGCTTCGGTATTGTATAAGTCTAGGACTTGCGTAGTATAAGGCTTACAAATTTTATTTTAGCAATAACAGCCAAAACTTTAAATTGTTGCTAGAAAAGTATAGTGTAAACCTCAAACAAAGTTAAAAACGGAAAAATTTTATGGAAAATCCGGAAACAGTAGAAGTATAAAATCTAGCTAGAGAAAAAAATAAACATGAAAGATATTACGACATAGATTGGATAAGAATACTAGCAGTACTACTGCTTATTTACTATCACAGTGCCGGTATCTTCGGTTATCCCGGTTGGCAAGTCAACAACGCTCAACGGAGTGCTGGGATGACCCAATTCATGTCTTTTACAAGTCTGTGGCATATGCCACTCTTGTTTCTGGTTTCGGGAATGGGAACAGCCTTTGCCCTTGGATTTAGGACAGTAGAGCAATATTTGAAAGAGCGTGTCAAGCGGCTGTTAATTCCCTGAGCTACCAAAAGCGATCGCGCAAATTAAACCCAACGAACG
>DATNQT010000261.1:0-12695 GCA_036703885.1 Candidatus Sericytochromatia bacterium | reverse complement strand
TCTGAGGCAGGTAACACTAAAGTTAGTGCCCCCGGCCAGTGTTGCAAGGCAACTTGCTGCCAAATCTCCAACTCAGCAGCAGTACCTGACACAAATGGCAATAAAGACTCTGGAGATGCCCCCATCAAAATCAAGGGTTTCTCTTGACTTCGCTGCTTTGCCTCAAAAATCAACTCAGAATAGTTAGGTCGTACCGCTAAAGCTGGCACTGTATCGGTCGGAAAGCTCACTAGTTGACCTGAAAGTGCCCCAGCAACCAACGTGGACATGGAAACTTGCGTCATTTGTGTCCTACTGCCTCACACCCCAATCCTAGCTTTCAACTACCCCACCCTACTTCGCTTAGCGTAATGATACTCACCTTTTGGTCTTTAGGAGCTGCGCCAAAATAACTTACAGATTTAGGTAGTGTTAGGAATAATAGAATAATTCCATCAGGCATTGAACAAACAGCAAGTGGTAGTAGCTGAGTTTGAGAAAACTGAATTAGCGCTGAAGTTGGCTCAGAATAGCTTTGAGGAAGCGCGATCGCAACATCAGGAAGCAACAAAGAATGTAGAGCTAAAGTGGAAGCTAACTGGAGCAGGACTTACGCACGGACACTACATATTATAGGAATACACAGCCATGCGCCCCTACAAATGGGACTTCAAAAAGCAATTTGCGTAAGTCCTATGGAGTTGTCAATTCTATCTTTATCTTTTATTTGCTTTTCGCTAAAACATACTACTTTCAACCACAATCAAAGTAGCGGCAATCTTGAGGAGCGATCGCGTGAGGATGCTAAATATACCCTCATAGCTGTCCAGTGAGAGAAATGATACTACTTTAAGTTATTCCTATGGAATATAAGTTAGTTCTCTTCTTCCACATGGGTGCTTTTGGAATTAAAAAAGGTTTCTTTTGAGCCGTCTAGTACCTGCGTTCGCGCCGACCCTCGCTTTCCTAAAGCTGCCTTGAGACTCGCCTTAGATGCTTCTCCTTCAATGTGAATCTGAATTTTCGGTCCAGAGCTAGCTAGACGAATAATCATCCCATCAACAACTGGCATTTGGGTAATCCGCTTGCCATTTATATAGGTTCCATTCGCGCCTAAACTGACAATTTCCCAGTCAGATTCATTGCGTCTTAGCTCTACGTGGTGACGGGAAACCACTGCACTGTAGAGAATGACCTCATTATCTGTTGACCGCCCAATCCGAATCAAAGATTCGGTTTCAAAGGGCCAACTTTGAACGGGCACAGATTGGAGAGGATGCAGCAGGGTCAGAGTAATCACTTGTCTTACATCTTTCAAAGATTTTCGCCTCGTGGCCTGAGACTTTTTACACTTTACTAACACCCCATCGCTAGTTGCCACTCTTGCTCAGACCGCAATTACTAGATTTCTTAGAGTAGTTGCGTGTTCAACTAGCAAAAGTTGGCAACTAAAAGAGTGCCTAGGATAGTTGAATATTAACTCAAGGCTATCACTTAAGTTGCCACTCTGCAATTTGCTCTTGCCCCCCACCCCACAATTGTTTGGCAGGATTTAACAAGCTAATTGCTTTTCTAGCCGTAACCAGAGTATTAAGAATTTTGAAACAAAAACGTCACTTGGTCACCTTTACCTAGGCTAATGCGATCGCCTGCGCGCAATCGATGCCGATTGCCTCTGGGCAGGGGGGTGTGGTTGACATAAGTGCCATTGGAACTTCCGACATCTTCAATATAGAAGGCGTCTCCCTCAACCCGGATATCAGCATGAACTCGCGAAACAATGTCTGAGTTAGGAAAACCAGAAACGTCAATATCAGGTGGAATCTGGTCATTGGGCTTACCCATATGAATCACCGTGAGATTTGAGGGTAACTCTATCTGGGTATTCGTTTGAAGGTGTAGTAGGTGAGCCGAATGTACCTGTAATTGAGTCTTGGCAACGGTCGGAGAACCTACTGGGGGCGGCGGACTACTGATAGGGGAGGGCATCGGTGCAGGGGGTGGGCTGCTAGCTTCTAGTTCGCTCGCCACGGGTGGCGGTGGCGGAACAATTGCTGGATCAGGAGAACTCTCGTTTTCTACTTCATAGTTACTCGGTTGATTAACAACGGTAGCCGGAAGTGGAGATGGAGTGGGAGCAGGGGGATTTGTAGGATTCAGTTCCGGGTCTGGCGGCTGAGAACTCATAGGCATAGGTTGAGGTTCAACAAGTGGGTCAGGGGTTCCCAAGTCTGGGAAAGTAGGGAGTGGAGTTGGAGCTGAGGGCTTTACTCCCCCTACCGGGGCACTTACTTTTAAATTAAAGCCACACTGACCGCAGAAGCTAGCGTCTGTCTGAACACTGGTACCACAGTTAGGACAACTGGTGGTTGCGGGTAAAGGAGTATAGCAAGCTTCACATTGGTTAGCTCCATCCGGGTTTTGGTGATTGCAGTTGGGGCAGACAATCATAATACGTTTCAAAGTAGTCGGTATTTATCCTCCCTATGAAAGCACAGCCAATGGTCAATTGACTCACTAAAAAGTGCTGAGTGTTGAGTGCTAAGTAAGCCTGAAGGGAGTAGGAGTGAGGGGATGAAAGCTTCTTCCCTTACTCACGACTTAGCATTTATAGCAGTAGTCACATAGGTTAGGACGGTATTAGAGCGCCCTCGCACCCCAAAACTACTATGTTTTCACTCAGCTCTCAGCACTTTGCACTTTGCTATAGCTCTTGACCTGCTGACTCATCCAAAAGCCACCAAAGCTCTCCTTGGGGTTGGATTAACCGGGCAGGATAAGTTAAGGCGTCGGCGTCGGGTGCAAATATCTGAGCAAGAGCGGGTCGTTTGCTGCTACCTGCGACCAGGAAAATTACGCAGTGGGCGTGGTTGATTAGGGGTGCAGTAAAGGTGATGCGGGGCTGACCATCTTTATTACCAACTGTAACCAATTGGTCTTGCACTTGTAGGGCGTCTGTGTGGGGAAAAAGTGAGGCGGTGTGGGCATCGTCACCGATACCCAATAAAATGACATCGAAATCAGGAAACGTGCCCGCAGGTATCCCGAAGAACTCCTGCAACTGGGCTTCGTGCTTCTCGGCGTCAGCTACCGGACTTGCGCCCTCCGTAGGCATGGGATGAATATTGGCGGCGGGTATATTGACTTTGTCTAACCAGGCGTTCCGTGCCATGCCTTGATTGCTATCTGGATGGTCTGCGGGTACGTAGCGTTCATCACCCCAAAAGACATGAATCTTTTCCCAAGGTAGGTTTTGAGTTGCAATAGCTTCATACAATGGCTTTGGTGTGCCGCCCCCTGCTAGAGCTATAGTAAAGCGATCGCTCTTTTCGATAGCCTCTTGTATCTTAGATAGGACAACTTCAAGCGATCGCTTAATCAGCGCTTCCTTGTCCGGTAAAACTTCAACGATTTTTTGCATAAAACCTTTTATCGAATATCTTCATAAAACTGCTTTAGGTACGTTGCTGGCACACCTAAACCCCAGAGAAAACCGATATAGAGGTAAATCGCTGTCGCCTTGAGAGAACCCCAACGTGCTACGCGGCGATCGCTACTTTGAACGATACGATTTATCTGACGGATTCGTCCCAACTGTACCAGCTTGAGGCATAAATCGGCTTCTTCCAGAATCGGAATTGCACTATCAAAGCCGCCAACGTGCCAGAAATCACGGCGGCGACAGAACATCACTTGGTCACCAAACAACAACCGCAGCCCCTTGAAAAACAGGTACGGACGGAAAATTAGGGGGGCATAGTAGGTTTTGAGGTAGTTGTGTAGCGACACTCCCCAGCGTGTTGTTACAGAACCTACCATCAAGGAAATAAACCCACCACACGCGATCGTTTTATCTGCCAACGTTTGCTCAATGATTGCCACAAGGTCATCTGGCACAGAAGTGTCCGCGTGGAGGAAGCAAAGAATTTCTCCTGTTGAGGCTTCTGCTCCTTGATTCATCTGCGCTGAACGCCCCCGTTGACCAGAGGTGATGACTTGCGCTCCTGCGGCTTGAGCAATTGTAACCGTCTCATCTTCGCTCCCACCATCCACCACCAGCACTTCCCAAGCTGGGGGATCGAGCAGACTTAGCTGCCGCAGGGTACGTCCCAGGCATCCTGCCTCATTTAGGGTGGGAATGACAATGGAAACGCCAGACATCACTTAACTCTAATCGGCTATCTGCCGTTCCCTGGTCTGATTATTGGGTTTTCGACGGCATCTCGGTACTGTTCGACTTCTGAGGTAAAGGCTATAGGCAGAACGCACTCGACATTCGGATCGGGACGAGGAATGATCACCCACGATTCTACAGCCCCACCAAAAACGTTTTCTACAGCGTCAATTCCAGCCGCCATAGAGGTTTTCACTTCCGAAACATCTCCTCGAATATTCACGGTAAAGCGAGCGCTACCCACGCGGATATAACCCACTAACGTAACTCGACCCGCTTTGACCATTGCATCTGCTGCGGCTAGCACAGCAGGAAAGCCCTTCGTTTCAAGCGATCCAACCGCCACTGTTGACATTGCCAGTCTCCTAAATGAATAAAGTATCTAAAGCCAAGGATTAATTTTACGAATCTTCTCTACCTAGTATTGACTGAAATGTCCATTATCTGGACTTTTCCAACCATTGAATCGGCATGAGATCTCAGTATTGGGCACTGGGCACTTCTATCAAAACGTTCGGAACCGTTCAACTTTTTGCGTGTATTCAATTGGCAGAACGTCTACAACATTTTCAGTGGGGTTGGGAATGATGTAGTGCGCTATCACTTGACCCCCGTATGCATTTTCTGCAGCTTCAATCCCTGCCGTAACAGCAACTCTTACCTCAGAAATCTTGCCTCGGACAGCCACTATAAAGTTACCTTTTTCCGCCAAACCATAGTAAACCAACGTGACTGCGCCAGCTTTGACCATCGCGTCTGCTGCGGCTAGCACAGCCGGAAAACCTAAAGTTTCAATTGTTCCAACCGCTGCTGGCATTGAATTTAACTCCTAAGTCAACAGAATGAGCGTGAACTTAATTGTACGAGGCTTCATTACCGATTTTGACAGGATGCACATTGTTTTCTATTTTTGTAGAAACGTAACCAATCTGTTAAGTATTTTTGAGCAGAGTCAGTACACCGGAACTGATACGAGGGTACTGAATGTTGACTGGATGATTTTAGGAAGGAGCAGCTGGGCGATCGCTTATCAACATCGTCTTGCATTCTACACCGAAAACTGCACGTATCTCTTTGCCATCTGCTGAATATTTTTATATTTAAAAAATACTTAACTTTCTACTCGTTAAGACGCTTAGGAAATTTCATTTTTAGGTAATTCCACGGGTGTCATCTTCTATATTGCTTGAAACAATCCGTGCATTTTCGGTTACATCAACATTGTTATTTTTTTATCCTGATTAAACATTATAAAACCCGTGTAAGCAGGGTTTAAATAGTCTGCATCTACAAATTATGTATAGGTCTAAAACAACATCCTGGAACGATGTCCATACAGCCTTCAAAAGAATCTGGGGATATGACGATTTTCGACGACCCCAAGGCGAGATTATTCAGAGTTTGCTAGGAAAGCAAGATGCACTGATTGTAATGCCTACAGGCGGGGGAAAGTCGATTTGTTTCCAACTGCCAGCACTACTACAAACGGGATTAACTTTAGTGATTTCGCCATTGGTGGCGCTGATGGAGAATCAAGTACAGGAATTGCGTCAGCTTAGATTGCCAGCAGCACTTTTACACAGTGAATTGCCAACTCAGCAACGACGGCAAACGCTTCAAGCTTTGGAACGTCAGCAGCTACGATTACTTTACCTATCACCAGAAACTCTACTGAGTGCGCCCGTATGGGAACGGTTGTGTCATCCACTACTCAAGATTAATGGCTTAATTCTGGATGAGGCGCATTGCTTGGTGCAATGGGGAGATACGTTTCGACCTGCTTATCGGCGTTTAGGTGCGGTACGACCTGCGTTGCTTCAGTGTAAGCCAGAGGGAACGAAAATTGCGATCGCTGCCTTCACTGCCACCGCTGACCCCAATGCCCAACAGACTATCCGAAACGTCTTGCAACTGCAACAGCCACAGGTTTTTTCAATCAGTCCCTATCGGCAAAATCTCAACCTCAAGGTTCAAACCGTTTGGACTCCAAGAGGACGGCGTCAACAACTGTTAAAGTTTATCCAATTCAGACCTAAACAAACAGGCTTAGTTTACGTCCGTTCCCGGCGAGATAGTGAAGAATTAGCCCAGTGGCTGGAGTCCTTGGGTTATGCAACGGCAGCTTACCACGCTGGATTGAGTGGGCAAGAACGTCGAGAAATTGAAGCCAATTGGCTGAGTGGGAAAAATCAGTTTGTGGTTTGCACCTGTGCCTTTGGTATGGGTATTAATAAACCTGATGTGCGCTGGATTGTCCATTTTCAACCCCCTCAATTGTTATCGGAATATACTCAGGAAGTCGGGCGAGGGGGACGCGATGGTAAGCCATCCGATGCCCTAATGCTGGTATGTGAGCGAACAGGGTGGTTATATCCAGATGATAAGCAGCAACGGCAGTTTTTTGTGGATAAATTGCGATCGCAATACCAAGTCGCCCAGCAGTTGGTGAAGAAGTTACCTCTACAAGGGGAAGTCGCCACAGTCGCCAGACAACATCGCGATGGTGCGATTGCTCTTGCCCTCCTCCACAGTGCAGGTCAACTAGAATGGCAAGACCCATTCCATTATCGCAAGCACCCGTCAGGAGAATCCCGCACCCTCACCCAGTTGAGTGTTACTCAAGAGCAAGTACAGTTTCAAATGACTCAATACTTAAATACCCGCCAGTGCCGTTGGCAATTTTTGTTAGAGGCTTTTGGCTTTTCTAAGGAAGCAACTGGGTTTAGATGCGGTCACTGCGACAATTGTTTAAAAGGTTAGGACTTACGCAGAAACTCTATATGTAGGGTGGGCAGTGCCCACCCTACTGCGGCAATTGTTTAAAAGGTTAATTTCTTCTCTACTTTTGCAACTTTACTCCTCGAATCGAATAGTCCAACAACTCCATCGGATGCATTAGGGGAATTTCTTTCCCTTGCAGCCGCAAATGCCTTTTAATTTGCAAAGAGCAGCCCGGATTAGCGGAGGTAATTAATTGCGCTCCTGTATTAAGCAGATTTGTGACCTTTTGCTGTCCCAATTCATCTGCCACTTCCGGTTGCAGCATATTATAAACACCAGCACTACCACAACACAAAGCCGCGTCTAGGGGTTCCCGCAACTTGACTCCTGGAATTTGTCGTAACAACTGTCGGGGTTGTACGCTAATTTTTTGCCCGTGTAATAGGTGACAAGCATCTTGATAAACCATTGTTAGTGGTTCATCAGTCAGGGGTGAAAGCTTTGTTGTGAGTCCTACTTGTGCCAAGAATTCTTGGGAATCTTTTACCTTAGCAGCAAAGTCTTTGGCTTTTTCCCGATAGTTTGGGTCATCTTCTAGAAGGCGATCGTATTCCTTCAAGGTATGACCACACCCAGCCGCGTTGATAATCACAGCATCGACACCCGTACCTTCAAAGCTATCAATCATCTGTCGTGCTAAGGCTTGGGCTTGTTCGTGTTGCCCCTGGTGTTCTGGTAGCGCCGCACAACACCCTTGAGTTTTCGGAATAACTACTTCGCAACCATTAGCTGTTAAGACGCGCACGGTTGCTTCATTCACGTCTGAGAAGAACAAGCGTTGCACGCAGCCGAGAATTACACCCACTCGATAGCGTTTCTCTCCTTGGGCTGGAATGACATCTGGTAAATTATCTTGGAAGCTTTTAAGAGAAATGTCTGGTAGATTCGCCTCCATTGCTGCCAAGCGGGGAAAAATTTTCTTCAGCAAACCCGTAGCGCGAACGAGTTTCTGCAATCCAGATTTTTGATAAAGATAGAGGAAAGGCAGCAAGAGGCGCAGGCGTCCGGGGTAGGGGAATAGATTAAAAATGAGGGTTCTGAACAAGCGGTCTGGTAGACTGCGGGGATAGTTTCGCTCTACTTGAGGTCGTGTAGCGGCAATTAGCTTGTCGTACTGGACGCCGGACGGACAAGTGGTGACGCAAGCGAGGCATCCCAGGCAAGAATCAAAATGTTCTACCGTGCCTTCGGCAAGGGGTGCAACGCCTGTGTTGATGGCGTTCATCAGATAAATTCGACCTCTGGGAGAATCCATCTCCTTACCAATAACTCGGTAACTGGGACAGGTGGCGAGGCAGAATCCGCAGTGGACGCAGGTATCGATTAGTTTTTGTTCGGGGGGATGGTGGGAATCAAAGCCGGGGGTTGGGGTTCCAGGGGAGGGGTGGGCGTCAATTGGGTTTTCTTGAAGAGATTCGGGTGAATTTGCTCGAAGAGAGTCGGCATTTGGAAAATTAGGATTAGGTGTGGTTGGTGAAGTTTGCATTTTTTGGTTATTTGTTATTTGTTGTTAGTTTGGTAGTAGTTTTGAGGGATAGCGGATATGGCAACGGATGGGGTAGCGGATGTAATGGATGAAATGTGTAGTTCATCCGCTACATCTGCTACTAAGTCTGTTGGCACGAACTTATATTCCTCCTACAAATCGATTAGGGCTTAGAAGGTTTTTTGGGTCAAATTGTTGTTTAATTTTGTGCATAATATCCAGGGCGTTGCCGGTGTAACCCCAGACATCTATCTGTTGCTTGATGGAAATTGGGGCTTCCAAAATTGTCAGGAAGCCGTTTTGAGCTTGGCAATGGTGCCGCAACTCTACAATTGTCTGAGGTGTTACTGTTGCTGGGTCGAGTCGTAGCAACCCTAGTCCGCTTCCTGCATGGATTAAGCCTATTCCTGGTGGAGATGTTTGGGTGTCTAGCTGGGTCAAGGTTGTGACAGATGCGGTAGGTAGTACCCCTATTTTGCAAGTAATTGCTGGCTGTTGTGGTGTGTTCCAGATTTGTTCTGGTAATGATTGCCATAGCTTTGCTTCGTCGGCATCACTATAGAGAGTGCCTTGTAGTTCTAGCTTTTGCCCTATTTCGAGTAGCCGGGAAGATTGTTCTTTGACGGACTCGTTAATGCTTTGGAAACGTACTATTAAACCAATGCCTTCGCCGAGACTCAGTTGGGTGACAAGCTGAGTCGATAGCAGATCGACGGCTGTGGGGGTTAGGGCAGAGGCGAGTAGGGTTTTTGTTGCAGAAGCGATCACTTCTTTATCTCCTGTTAATACTACTGTCCCTGCCACCTCTTGTACTGGATAGACTCGCAGTGTTACTTCTGTGAGAATTCCCAAAGTCCCATAGGAGCCTGTAAATAGCTTCATCAAGTCGTAACCCGCCACATTTTTAACCACCCGCCCCCCAGCTTTAGCGATTTGTCCATCGCTGCGGATGAAGGAAATCCCTAGCAGCATATCCCGGACACCGCCATAGCGATGACGCAGAGAACCGCTATCTGCTGTGGCAATAATTCCGCCAATGGTAGCGTCTTGAGGATAGGCGGGTTCAAGGGGCAGAAATTGACCTGTTTTTAAGAGAATCTCTTGCAAGTCGGCGAACTTTACTCCAGCTTCTACGGTAACCGTCAAATCACCAACGGCGTGTTCAATGATACGGTTTAAGCGTTCTGTACTGACGACGAGGTCAACGTTCTTTCCTACCCCACCCCACCCCAGCTTACTGCCGTTGCCGCAGGGGAGGACGCGCCAGTTATGGGAGTGGGCGCAGCTGATGACATTCTTGAGTTCTTCAGTTGTGCTGGGATATACAATGCTACTGGGGAAGTTCTCAGGTGTATTTACCTTAGCGATCCGCTCTTGCCAGACTGGTTTTAGGCTTTCTCTGGTGTAGATGGCATCGCCGACAATCGGTTGAAGTTCTTGGACGATCGCTTTCATATTTGTTTGTCCTTGTGAGGTTGTTGCTCTTGGTTTCCCAAGCTTGATTTTTTCTGTTTGAAAATAAACCTCATAAGCCCACCCTAAAGGGTATATGGAAGGACAGCGACCCAATTACCCTAGTATCGTAGGCTACCATTAATGGCTACCGATACAGAAATTTCTACGTCAATTCGCTAGTAGGGAGTTCGCGGGATGGCTCGTCGCAAAATAAAAAAAATTGTCGAGCAAGCCTTAGATCGAGAAGATTTGCTAAATCGACTAACCACTCGCATTCGCCAATCCCTAGAGCTGAAGGAGATTTTGACAACGACGGCACAGGAAATTCGTTCTTTTCTGGGCACAGACCGCGTCAAAATTTACCGCTTTAATCCTGACGATAGCGGGGACGTGATTGCTGAGTCAATTAATGGTACTCGTCTACCGTCCCTCTTCGGTTTACGCTTTCCCGCCGATGATATTCCCATAGCCGCCCGTGAGCTATTTATCAAGGCTCGTCAGCGCGTCATTGTTGACGTTGCTGCTGATCGCAAGACCCTCAATCAGTTAGACTCTCTAGAAACGGGCAAAAGCTTAGTTCGAGAAGATATCCGACACTATCCCGTTGACCCTTGCCATCGAGAATATCTCACCACGATGGGGGTGTCTTCTTCTCTGGTCGTGCCAATTTTACATCAAAACCAGTTGTGGGGATTGTTGGTATCTCATCATTCTAAGCCGCGACGCTATGAGGAACGAGAGCTGCAAATTGTCCAACTGCTGGTCGATCAGGTATCGATTGCGATCGCTCAATCCGGCCTCCTCAACCGTGCCCGCCTTCAAGCAGACCACGAAACCAAGCTCAACCAAATCAGTGGTCACCTCCACTCCCCTCTCAAAGCCACCAAAATTCGCCAAACTGTGATAGAGGACGCCGTTCTCGTTTTGGAGGGGTCAGGGGGCAGACTCTACATTACTGCCGAACCCACAGGTCGGGCAGCTCAACTTTATACCACGGGAGAACAGCCGACTATACCCTGGATTGAAGAAACTCCCTTTTGGCAGCGTATCATCAGTTCCTGTCAAGATGACTGCTTAGAAGGAACCGGACTTGAAACTTGGGAATTTACCCAAACCGAATCCCTGATTTCAGCATCCACCAGTTACTCTGGGGGAGGTGGAGTTGTTTCCCATCTTTACACTGTTCCCGACCTCTACAAGGAACCCATACTCCAGTCCTTGGTTTCGGCTTTCGCTGAAAGTAACATCCGCAGCCTGCTAATCGTACCACTTCAGTATCATCAACAGTGTGTCGGTTGCCTGACCATCTTTCGCAGCGAGATCGAAACAGAAACCTTGTGGGCGGGGCGTCGGAATGGCGATGCCCGCAACCTGCGTCCTCGCGTCTCTTTTGAAGCATGGCGAGAAATTATCAAAGGACAGGCAAAACCGTGGACGCCGGAAGAAATTAAACTAGGGCAAGCCTTGGGGATTCATCTCTACATGGCAGTCATGCAAAAGCGTGTCGAGGACATGATTCGCCATCAAGCCTCCCATGACCGATTAACGGGTTTGCCCAATCGGATGCTATTTGATGACCGACTTTCACTAGCATTAGCGCATACTCATCGCTATGGAGAAATGCTTGCTGTGGTATTTCTCGATTTGGATGGCTTCAAGACGGTTAATGATACCCTCGGTCATGCGGTAGGCGACCAATTGCTGAAGCGTGTGGCAGAACGCTTGAAGGGATGTCTACGGGATGGAGATGTTCTCGCCCGTTGGGGTGGGGATGAATTTACATTGTTGCTGTCACCGATTAGCAGTGCTGAGGATACGACCAAAATCGCTAGACAGATTCTCGACACCCTCAATACCCCGCTTGAGTTTAAAGGTCAAGAATTACATATTAAGGCAAGCTTGGGAATCGCTCTGGCTCCCTATGATGGGCAAGACGCTGAGACACTTTTAAAGAATGCGGATGCTGCTATGTATCGTGCCAAGCAGAAGGGGCGCAATAACTATCAGCTTTATACATCAGCGATAGGCACGAAGGTACAAGAGCGACTGGCTTTGGAAAACAATCTTTATAAAGCCTTGGAACGCCAAGAGTTTCGATTGCACTACCAGCCGCAAATCGACTTACAAACAGGTGAGATTATCGGGATGGAGGCGTTGATTCGCTGGCAAAGCCCAACATTAGGATTCATTTCACCGGGTCTATTTATTCCCATAGCTGAAGAGATGGGTTTGATTAGTGCAATTGGGGAATGGGTACTCTGGACGGCTTGTGCACAAAATCAGGAGTGGCAGTCGTTAGGGTTACCGCCGATACGGATGGCGGTTAATCTTTCGGCGCTTCAGTTCCAGCAAAAAAATTTGGTGAAAATTATTGCTCAAGTTCTGGACTCAACAAAACTAGAACCACATTATCTAGAACTTGAAATTACCGAAAGCATTGCGATGCAGGATGTAAATTTAACTATCGACCTATTGCGGACATTGCGTAGCATGGGAATCCAAATTGCGATCGATGATTTTGGTACGGGCTACTCTTCCCTCGCATCATTAAAACACTTCCCGTTGGATAAGCTGAAAATCGATCAATCTTTTGTCCGGGAATTGGTAACAGATTCTTTTGATGCCGCAGTTATTACAGCACTTGTAGCTTTAGGACAGGGATTGAAGTTGGAAGTGATTGCCGAAGGCGTTGAAACTCAAGCACAGTTAGAGTTTTTGCGAAAGGCTAAGTGTGACGCGGTACAGGGCTATTTCTTAAGCCGTCCTGTACCTACTCAGGAGGCGACACTCTGTTTATCAGATAAGCGACACTGGGTATGA